>JAFTBT010000015.1 GCA_017455085.1 Synergistaceae bacterium | reverse complement strand
TGGGCGGAGTTTTTCGGTGATGTTTTCGTAGCCTGCCTGCCGGATTTCTGGGGGTTCTTTGCGCCAAGTTACGCGGCTGGTGCAGAATGTGCAGGTATAGTTGCAGACTTCTTCGTGTGCGAGGTAAAGCGAGTCGGGATATTCTGGGATGTCGTCGATCTCTATGAGGTGCTGGTTAATAGTACCCATAGCGAGGTAGGGGCATGCATCAATACTACAGTTAGAGTAGTCCCCCCCCCCCAATTTATGATATATCGCTCGTGCTTTTTTGCCGTGATAGATGTCATAAAAGCTATTTTCACTCAAATTGCCAACGACACAGTCAAACATCCATCCGCAAATTCTTATCTTGCCTTCAAAGCCTATTGTCTGGATAAAATTCACAGCTCGCTCACATATCTTCATGGGGTCATCTCCTTTGTGTGTTAGTTTATGGATAAACTGCATTATACCGTATTCATCAGCAGATTTCTCACACAAAAAAGCCGCCGGCCCAAATCCAGACCAGCAGCTTCACGAATCACGCCTGATTATTCCGCAGGAGCTTCATCGTTTTTCTTCACCGGAATAACTTTCGCCGAGTTAGTCCGCAGAGTCTTCATCCCCAATTCGCCGACAATCTCCTTGCCCTTCCCGTACCTGTCCACTGCCTCACGCCAAGAGCCGTTTTCGTCCGGAGCATACTCACCCAAAGCCTGACGCAGTGCCACACGCGCTACATACATCCCCCGAATCGCATCGAGGTATTCCGTCCTCACAGCCTGATACGCCGTCTGCGCATTGATGAGGTCTATCTGCGCCCCCATTCCTTCAGCATACATCAGTTCAGTGATTCTCAGTTCTTCCTCCGAACGTTCCACCTGCAACTGCTTGTCCTGTTCGCTGGCTGAGGCATTCCTCCAGTTGTTCATCGCTACAGTAATATCCCTCCGTGTCGACTCCCTCAGTGCCGCAAGGTTCGCTTCTGCCGCCTGAATCAGCCTGTCCGTGTTCATAGTCCTGTACTTAGTCTGCTTGCCGTCATATATCGGCACACTCAGAGTCAATGACGCACCCGCCTGCTTGCTGTTCGGAGTAGCATATGCTTCCGGATCAGACCACGGCGTAATCTGAAACCCAAAGTCCAGAGTCGGTGACATACCTTTTGCGGTGAGCTTCTTCACCAGTCTTGCGCGCTCAAGGGTCAATCTCGCAGCCCTGACATCAGGCCTGTACTCCAGTGCCTCGTCAAAATTCACAGTAACGTCAAATTCCGGCACATGCAGCTCCTCGTCCACAGGCTCAACATCAAGCCCTCCTGCCATCAACGACAGCTCCGCAAGCAGATTCAGGTACGTGGTCTCTGCGGTCTTGGCCGTAGCTTCTGCTTCAACTACCTGTGCTTCACTGCGCACTATGTCCAGTCTCGGTACTAGCTCCTGATTGAACTTCTCCATTGTGACGCGGTGATTTTCCGAACGCTGAAGGAGTATTTCTTTCTGGAGCTTCATGTTCTCGCGGGCTAATACTGCGCTCCACCAAGTCTGTTCCGCTGCGGCTATCAGGTTGTTGACGTTGTTGTCGAAATTCGCGCGTGAAACTTCGTAGCCGAGTATGTTCTGCTGTTCGTTGAGGCCGTAGCTTCTGGAGATGTCGATTCTCTGCGTGAGCCTCAAGCCCACATTTCCGGCGAAGACGTTGTACTCTGTGGACTGCTTTGTGGCGTATGAGCCTGTGAATGTTCCGGAGATGCTTGGCCGCTGGCTGCCGACTGATGCGAGCACGGAGTAGTAGTCTGCCTCGACGTTCTTCATACCGGCTTGAAGTGAGTGGTTGTTGAGGAGAATCTCATTCACGTACTGCGGGAGGGTCATAGCTACGGAAGCGTACGTTATTGCAGGGGTTAACAGTACTAATGAAAATATCAGTAGAGGCAAAAATTTTCGCTGTTGTTGACGTTGATGATGAATATGCATTGATAAGTTCCCACCTTTTGTGAGCATGAACACCAGATAACTGATGAATACGCTAACTTTTGTAAAATTCATATCGTGAAAATTACTCCTATCTTGTGAAAAATTCTTGTGAAAAGTTTGTAGCAGTGTACCACATCGCATAAATCTTCAGCAAGTTTACTGCCATTCCACAGTCAGGGACAATATTGCCCAAGTGTCTTTGCCGTTCCACACGTGAGGCTTTGCGGTCGCTATGAATGTTGCGGGGCGGTCTTTCTTGTTCTTGGTGTTGTAGAGTTCTCCGGACATGACGATTATGTTTCCTTCAGGTTCTGCCTTCTGGACATCAGCGTAGTAGACCGTATCGAGATGTTCCGTGAGTATGTCTGCGGTGAAGTGGTAGTTTTTGCCGTCATAGTACACAGCCCTGCCGTCGTTGCCTTCAGGGAGCCGATCGTTCTTGACTGAGACACCGAAGTATCTCCTGATGCTTGCAGTTACTGCTTGGCCGGACATGATGTGTTTTCCGTAAGGACATTTTTTGTCAGGGCAGGTCTTCAGGGTGGACTTGGGATTGTTGATGATGTTGTGGATGATCCCGAAATGCAGAAGGATATCCGAGTACTCAGGGTCGCCCAAGTGCATAAGGCTGTCGTCGCCGTCTTCGTCCATGTCGAAGTTGGACATGTTCTGTTCGGTGAAGTTGCTGATGAAGATACTCATGCGCTTGAGTTCGTTGGAGTGCTTTGACGCTCCGAGTGAAAGTAGTGCTGCGAAAAGTACCAATAGTGCAGGAAAGATTCTGCGTTTCATGAAAATATACCTCCTTGTTGGGAATAGCGGCATTATACAGCACATCAACAGCTTCAGGATTTTGTGAGCGTCCGCTGAGTGGTATACTCTATTGTATCAAGTTCTGCTGTTTTGTCTCTGAGAATTAAAGGTATTTTTACAACTACATTTACAACTACAGAAATCGCCCGTAAGTTCATGCACGAAAAGGCTTCACAAATTTTCTCACGTCAATAGATTCACCATTTTTCAGCACAAAAAATTTTTTCGTAACACTTTCACCAAAAATATCATTAACCCTTTTGAGGTATACATGTCAGCAAAAAATTGGCTCATTCATTCATATTCAGGATGGGAAAATTATCATGGCATTTCTCACTTGATGCGAATACCAGCCTCATAAATATTCATCTCACGGTTTACATGTCTGCTACAATATTGGCTCATTCATTCATATTCAGGAGGCAAAAATTCATCATGGCATTTCCCACCGACATAGAAATTGCTCAAGCAGCACACCCCCTTCACATCACTAAAATAGCTGCAAAGTTAGGCATATCTGAGGACGATCTGGAGCTTTACGGCAAGTACAAGGCCAAAATTTCCCCACAAGTCATCAAGAACCTCAACACCAAACCCGACGGAAAACTCATACTCGTTACCGCAATCACCCCCACTCCAGCAGGCGAAGGCAAAACCACCACTAGCGTCGGACTCACTGACGGACTCAACGCTATCGGCAAAAATGCATGTGTCGCACTCCGAGAGCCATCACTCGGGCCAAGTTTCGGCCTCAAGGGCGGAGCAGCAGGAGGAGGCTACGCACAAGTCATCCCGATGGAGGACATCAACCTACATTTCACCGGAGACCTTCACGCAATCACAACAGCTCACAACTTATGCGCTGCTATGCTGGACAACCACATACAGCAGGGCAACGAGTTAGGCATAGACCCCCGCAGAATCGTCTTCAGGAGAGCTATGGACCTCAACGAGCGCGCACTTCGCAACATCATCGTGGGCTTGGGCGGAACTGCTAACGGTGTACCCAGAGAGTCGGGCTTCGACATCACAGTAGCTTCTGAAGTCATGGCTATATTCTGTCTTGCGTCTGACCTGATGGATCTCAAGGCACGACTTGGCCGCATGGTTCTCGCCTACACTTACGACAACAAGCCCGTTACTGTGGACGACATACACACCGCCGGATCAATGGCTGTACTCCTGAAGGATGCCATCAAGCCGAATCTTGCGCAGACCCTCGAATGCAGCCCCGCATTCATTCACGGAGGACCTTTTGCGAACATCGCTCACGGGTGCAACAGCGTACAGGCTACACGCTTAGGCCTGAAGTGCGCTGACTACCTCGTGACAGAAGCAGGCTTCGGCGCGGATCTGGGTGCGGAAAAATTCCTAGACATCAAGTGCAGAATGGCAGGACTCAAACCCGACGCAGTTGTTGTTGTCGCGACAGTCAGAGCCCTCAAGATGCACGGAGGACTCAGCAAGAAGGAGTTAGCCCGCGAGGATCTTGACGCTCTCGAAGCAGGTATCCCGAACCTCATCAAGCACATAGAGAACATCAAGAAATACGGCCTGCCTGTGGTTGTGGCCATCAACAAATTCCCGACAGACACAAACGCTGAGCTTGCACTGGTCGCGAAAAAGTGTGAGGAGCTTGGTGCGGATTTTGCACTGTCCGAAGTGTGGGAGAAGGGCGGAAAAGGCGGCGTAGAGCTTGCGCAGAAGGTAGTTGACGCTTGCGAGAAGCCTTCACACTTCAGATTCATCTATGACGAGAACATGACCCCTAAGGAGAAAATGAACGCTATAGCCCGCGAAATTTACGGTGCTGACGGTGTGGACTTCACACTTCAGGCAGAAAAAGACCTCGAACGCATTCACGAACTCGGAAAAGATAACCTGCTTGTGTGCATGGCCAAGACCCAGTACTCGCTCTCGGATGACCCCGCAAAATTGGGGAGGCCTTCGGGATTCAGAATCACGGTGCGTGAAGTGAGGCTGTCTGCTGGAGCTGGATTCCTAGTTGCCATCACCGGAAGCATTATGACGATGCCAGGACTGCCTAAGAAACCGGCGGCACTGAATATTGACGTTGACGCTGACGGAAAGATTACGGGGCTGTTCTAGCGATGGACATACACAACGCGAAAATCACGGAGTACCTTTCTGCATTGGCCTCTAGTTCTCCAGCACCGGGAGGCGGAAGCTGTGCGGGACTCTCTGGAGCTATGGGTGCGGCTTTGGTGTCGATGGTCGCGAATCTCTCCACTGGTCGCGCGAAGTATGCGGAGTATCAGGACATAATCACGGAGACTCTGACTCGCACAGGCAAGCTCATTCCGGAACTGACCGAGTGCATTCACAAGGACATGACGGCTTTTGACGGGGTTATGGCTGCGCTCAGGATGCCTAAGGACTCGGACGAACAGAAAGCTGTGCGTTCACAGGCACTACAGGATGCGTACAAGACTGCAATAGGTGCTCCGGTGGAGACTGCGGAAAAATGCCTTGAGGTGATGCGTTTGGCGGAAGGGTTGCTGCACAAGTCGAATGCTACTGCGGCGTGTGATCTTTCTGTTGCGGGGCTTGAGGCTCGTGCTGGGATATTGATTGCTCTGGAGAACGTGAACGTGAATCTTGCTGTGATTCGTGACACAGAGTATGTTGCGAGAATGCGGGCATGGGCAGAAAATATCGATACAGAATCTTGCAGACTCCTAGACCTGATTCACAAGGGAGTCTCTGAAATGTCAGGAGGCAAGTAACTAATTGGCAGTGATAATGAAAGGCTCTGAAGTCTCCTCAAGGATGAAGGAGATGCTTTTAGCGAAGGTGTCGGACCTCAAGAAGAACGGTGTTAGTCCCACGCTGGCAGTTGTGCGTGTTGGGAACAAGCCCGATGATCTTGTGTATGAACGCTCAATCCTGAAACGGTTTACTCCGCTGGGAATAGACGTGCAAGTTCATGAACTCCCTGAAGATATTTCGCAGGCAGATTTTGACTCGGAGTTTATGGCTCTGAACGATGACAGTGCGATTCACGGGATATTACTGTTTCAGCCATTGCCCGAAGGCCTGAGCAGTGCGAACGTCAGAATCCGCATGAACCCCCTGAAGGACATTGACGGAATGAGTCCGCTGAACGAGGCGAGGATATTCGAGGGCGGCAGTGAGGGGTTTGCGCCGTGTACAGCTTCTGCGGTGATGACGATGCTTGCGCAGTATGGCTATGACCCCGCCGGGAAGAACGTAGTGATTGTGGGCAGGAGCATGGTGATCGGGCGGCCGTTGAGCATGTTGATGCTGAGGGCGAACGCTACGGTGACGGTGTGCCACAGTAAGACGCAGAATCTTCCGGAGGTGTGCAGGAGAGCGGATATACTTGTTGCGGCTGTGGGACATGCCAAGATGATCACGCCGGAGTACGTGACGCGGAGGAGTGTAGTTGTTGACGTGGGGATAGACACGGACAAGGACGGGAATCTGTGCGGTGATGTGGATTTTGAGCAGGTGAGCGGTGTGGTGCAGGCGGTGACTCCAGTTCCGGGAGGAGTTGGAGCGGTAACAACATCGGTGCTTGCGGAGAATCTCCTTAAGGCGGCGAAGTTGTTGTGTAGCTTATGAGATGATGAATGCCCCCGTGAGTTTTTGCGGGGGTGTTATAATTTCCGCAACAAATCCGTGAAAGGAGTCTTGATAGCAATGAATGATAGTGCTATCGTTTTGACCAGACCAGACCAGACCAGACCAACCCATAAAACCCGCCCGAAATTCTTCGCTTGAACTCCTGAGAATAATAGCAATACTTCTCATTCTAACATTTCATCTTTCGTACAAATCAGGCTTTGATCTCGCAGGAGAACCGCTCATGCTCAACAGACTGTGGATTCATTTTACAGGCACTGGAGATAATTTTACAGGTATGGGTGAGGGTATGGGATATATAGGCAATGATATATTTCTTCTGATTTCTGGCTTCTTCCTCATCAAGTCATGCACAGTGAAATGGAAGCATATCTTTGGCTTATGGTTGAGGATGCTGTTCTGGTCAGTAGTAATATTCCTGCTGGCTGTGTTGTTTGGAGGAGTAAATATAAACTTCAGGAACATATTCGCTGTGTTTACGCCTGTATTGTCCCGTACATGGTGGTTTCTGACGTACTATATTGCGCTGTATATTTTTCACCCTTTCCTGAACAAAATACTATGCGACCTCACACAGGACAGTTACCGTAAATTCATAGCTGTGATATGTGTAACGTGGGGGGTTATACTCATAACAAACAATACACTCCATTTCAGATACGTAATAGATTTTATATGTCTGTACTCTGTAGGAGGATATATACGTCTCTGGACGGAAGGCAAGGGCAAAAGTATCTACATTCTGTACGGAGCAGGGTTTATGCTGCTGAACTATGCTCTGCTGTGTCTTACGGAGCAAAACAATGTTACTGCTTCGGAGACTCTAAACAGAAGCCTGCATCCTGAAATATATCTCAATGCAATGAGCGGGGTATTCAACATAGCGGCATCAGTAAGTATATTTTTAGGGTTTATGGGGCTGAGTATTCCTAACAACAGAGTAATAAATCTGCTTGCTTCGGCAGTAACAGGGGTATATATGCTTCACGATCATCCGTTGGCTGTACAATTCTGGTGGCATTACATTTTCAGAGTACCGTCATATCAGGGTAGTCCTTACCTGATAGCATATGCTGTATTTGCAGTACTCACAGTGTATAGTGTATGTACAATTGTTGAGCTGTGCAGGATAGCAATATTCAAATCAATTTCGCGTGTGAAGCTGTCATAAAAAATATCCGGCGGAATAGTTGCGGGGTATGGCAGTCATAGGCTCTGCAGCTGTGCTGTGTGTTTATGGGAGATGTGTGTTTGCAGGGGTGTATGTTAGCGGGAGATGTGTGTTTGTGGGAGATGTGTGTTTGTGGGTGATGTGTGTTTGTGGGTGATGTGTGTTTGTGGGTGATGTGTGTTTGTGGGTGATGTGTGTTTGTGAGTGATGTGTGTTTGTGGGTGATGTGTGTTTGTGGGTGATGTGTGTTTGCAGGTGATGTGTGTTGATGGGTGATGTGTGTTTGCAGGTGATGTGTGTTGATGGGTGATGTGTGTTTGCAGGTGATGTGTGTTGATGGGTGATGTGTGTTTGTGGGAGATGTGTGTTTGCAGGTGATGTGTGTTTGCAGGTGATGTGTGTTTGCAGGTGATGTGTGTTTGTGGGAGATGTGTGTTTGTGGGTGATATGTGTTTGTGAGTGATGTGTGTTTGTGAGTGATGTGTGTTTGTGGGTGATGTGTGTTCGCAGATGAAGCTTCATCTCTTTAGCTGTATGTATCATCTGGCAGAAAATCCCCTCGATTCCGATTCAGACCAGACCCCTCCACTCATAACCACAATCCCAGCATAATAAAAGTATCACTAGCTGCTCTTGACGGCATAATTTGGTGATATAATCTCACAAAATATTACACTCATTCCCCATGAAAGGACTCGATAATTTTGTTCAATACTGCGTGTAACTATGCGCTGGCATACATTGCATTTGACTTTCTTCAGCATGAATCTACATCACTGAAACGTGAGAATATTTCCAGTTCGTCCAGTGTATTAACTATTGGGCGGATATTTTATTATTCGGAGGCATAGTTATGGATATATCGCCATTTATACACAAACTCCTCACGTTCTCGTCTTCAGCCGTTCGCTCAGTGCCACAAGTCTTAACATCCACAATATGCTCTACGTTTTCTGCCTCACCTGCCTGCGCCTCCGAAACAAAACTCCCAGCAGAACCAGACACCTCCCTCCGAAAAGACTACCGCCACAACATGAAGGCTATCTTGGCCGGAAAAAGCAAACTCTACATGTTCATCAAGCGGGCATTTGATGTCCTGTCGTCAGGCTTCGCACTGCTAATACTATCTCCGGTGCTGCTGCTCACTGCAATAGCTATCAAACTCGAGGACAGAGGCCCGGTCTTCTATGGTGCTGACAGATGGGGAAAAGACCTCAAGAACTTCAGAATGTACAAGTTCCGCTCAATGGTTCCCAATGCAGAGGCCAAGATTAAGGAACTCCTCAAGGACAGCGAAATGACCGGTCACGCCTTCAAGATCAAGAATGACCCAAGAATCACTCGCGTGGGACGCTTCATCAGGAAGTACAGCATTGACGAACTCCCTCAGCTCTGGAATATCTTCAGGGGTGATATGTCTGTCGTAGGGCCAAGAGCAATCATGACAGTGGATTCGGACAGCATAGACGACTACGACAAACAAAGATGGCTGGTGCGACCGGGACTCACATGCTATTGGCAGGTCAGCGGCAGAGCAAATATCAAGTGGGAGCAGTGGATAGAGATGGATTTAGACTATATCGAGAATATGAGCGTGTATGAAGATATTAAGCTGATTCTGAAGACTTTCCCTGTAGTGATCAAAGCAGACGGAGCATACTAATCAGAGCAAGCATCTTGTGGCTGGCAAACATGACGGAGCATACTAACCAGAGCAAGCATCTTGTGGCTGGCAAACATGACGGAGCATACTAACCAGAGCAAGCATCTTGTAGTACACAAAGCATACTGTACATGTCAGCAGTGTAAGCGCAAAAAAATCCCCCGGCCGTTTTCTGACTGGGGGATGTCGCTGTCTATTTACAGGGAGAATACCCGCAACTAAAGCAGTATTCACATCCCGAAATCATCTCCAACGGCGACCCGCATTCAGGACAAATCAGTTCCTTGTCGTTCCGCCGAGCACTCACCACTTCGCGATTAATCAGCTTCTCCAGCAGCAACGCTATAGCATCAGGTACAGACCTCACAACATGATTATCATCACACTTCAGCATCCAGTACTCTTTCCCGGATAACCCCTTCAGCGTGTCTATAAAGTCCTCCAAACTACACCCAGACCGCAGCCCTATAGAGATCACTCGCGAAAGTGCTTCGGTCATCGCCTTCATCTCCGAGCCGCTCTTGCCGACGTTCACGAAAATCTCAAACGGGTCTTTTCCGTCAAGGTTCAGCGTCACGTAAATACTTCCCCACGGCGTGGTGTCCTTTATGGTCTTCCCGAACATCATTAATCCCGGCCTCGCTTTCACTCTCTTGGCTTTCTCTTCCTGTTCAGGCTCAGGCTTAGGCTCTTCCTTCTTGACCTCGATAGGCTGGAAAGACCTAGACCCGTCACGGTAAATAGTGATCCCCTTGCAGCCCATGCTGTAGCAGTCCTGATACACGCGTCTTACGTCATCAACCGTTGCGCTGTTCGGCAAATTCACCGTCTTGCTGATTCCGCTGTCCACTATCTGCGCGAATATCCCCGTAACGTTCACATGCTGCTGTGTAGTGATGTCATACGCCGTAACGTATTCGGGAGCTGTCAGGTGTCCGCCCGAAGCCCTGTACTCCTTGCGCTGTTCCGGAGTCAGGAGCTTGTGCCAGAAATCTATGTTCTCGAAACCTGAGCCGTCAGTCTTCATGACTCTCCTGTTCCACGACCACGCAAAATTAGGCTCGATTCCTGAACTCGCATCCAGCAGCATCGATATAGACCCCGTAGGCGCAATCGATAACCTCCGGCTGTTCCGCATGTTCCCGGCGAAAACCTCAGGCAGAATCTCGCGAGCCTCCTCGTACGTGAAACCCTCCAGAGTGTTCACCAGAGTTGCAGGGATGATTTTCGACTCCCTCATCGCCAGAAGCACAGCGTTGTACTCGTCCTGACTCGCAGGGACCTTCACGCTCTCGAAGAGTCTGCTCACCAGCTCATGCTCTGGGAACGGAGGTTTATGCATGTCCTTCACGATTCCGACAGTTGCACTCAGCGCAGAACGGGCTAACACTCCTCCGAGTTTCCTGCAAAAATCGTTGAACTGGTCAGAGCCGTACGTTATGCCCTGTATGATCGAGGCATCGGCCAAGCCCATGATCCCCAAGCCAACAGGACGAATTGCCTTTGTGCGCTCGCCTATCTCCTCCAACGGGTAAGAACATGCATCTATCACAAGATCAAGGTAGTACATTGACCGGAAGACCTGTGCGCGCAGTCCGTCCCAGTCGAAATTGTCACGCCCTTGTGCGAACATCTCGACGTTGATGGATCCCAGATTGCAGCTCGTGAAGTTAGGCAATGGCTGTTCACCGCATGGATTGGTGGACTCTATTTCCCATTTTGCGCCGCCGAGCTTGAGCAAGTTATCCTGACGCGCCCTGTCTATGAAGAACACTCCAGGGTCTCCGCGCTTCCATGCTGACTCGCAAATGTGATTCATAAGTTCGCGTGCCTTGATCGTGCGTACAGTGCTGCCGTCAACTCGTGAATGCAGCTCAAAATCTCCGTCATTCGCCGCCTCGTGCATGAGCTTGTCAGAAATCGCTACGGATATGTTGAAGTACGATAATTTCCCGTCCTCAGTTTTGCAGTCTATGAAGTCGAAAATATCCGGGTGGTCGTCGAACAGCATACCCATCAACGCCGCACGTCTCTTCCCGCCCTGAACGACTACCGCGCCCATAGTGTTCCACGTCTCCATGAACGACACAGGCCCCGATGCTTTGCCGCCAGTACCTCCGGCGATCTCCGAGCTGTGTTCGCGAAGATGCCCGAAGTTTCCCCCGACACCTCCGCCGAACTTGCTGATGATGCTTGCGTTTTTGACAGAGTCGAAAATTCCCTCGATGCTGTCCGGTACGCTTATCACGAAACACGCAAATAGCTGCTGGTTCTTCGTTTTGGACTGGTAGAGTTTCCTGTAGTCGTCTATGCTCATTTCTTCAGGGGACTTGTAGATTATTTCTGCAAACTCCGGAATCACGGTCAATCCTGCCGCAGCACTGAACAGGCACGGTGAGTTGAACAGGAATCTCCTGCCCAGAATGTCCGCAGCAATATTTTTCTCGATGGTGCGTATCCAGTCGGCAGAGTCCGAGTAGTTCACCTCCGCACTGGCTACTGTTCTTGAGACACGGCGTGCAAACTCCTCAAAGGTGTTTTCGTTCCTGACGGCCTGAATCTCGTGGTCGTATCTCGGCACAAAATATCTCTGGTCAAGCAGCCACATAGCATTTTCCGAGAGTCTGGACGTACCGGAATATTCCAGTGTTGCAGAATCTATTTCGCTGAAGTATTGATGAATGCTCATATCGTTATAATCCTTCCCCTTTCGTAAAGTATCACGTTTTCAGGACGGTTACTCTGATTTCTCCTTCCCGTTATTATTCTCTGCCGGAGCTTTCTCTTCTGCCGGAGCTTTCTTGCTTTCTGTGGCAGCATTGAGTTCCTGATAAGCTTTCATGATGCGCATAAACAGCCCGTTTTCCGGATTGATATTCTTCACAGCAAACTCAATGTGTAAAAATTCCGGTGCTTTGCCCCATACTGACATGCTGGGGACTGACAACTCAGCACTCAAAACATCCTGCAATGTCTTGAAGTATTTCCCATAGCCCCCGAACGTCATAATCGGCCCTAACATCATCATAACGCCGTTGTTCTCGTCGAGTATCCAGCTCTGAATCCCGGCAAAGTCTATCCAGCTTGACGAAGTAGATTCATGCTCCATAAGTTCAGCAAGCGCGGGGTTAAGCACTGGTTTCTGTTCGAGGCTTGCCAGTTCCGCAAAGTACACACCTAATTTTTCGCCCTTGTTGGCAACGAGGCACGATACAGGACTGATTGACGAATCCAGCTGCAAAATTCCGTCCTTGACCTTCGAGAAATGCTGCGACTTCGTGAGTTTGTCGTACACTGCTGCGGCTGATCCCTTCTTGCCCTGCTGTGAGATATACACTGCGGGAATCTTGAACCCCTCGTAAGTCACTGTGTCGTTCACAACAAACGAGAACGGCCCGGAGATTAACGCTTTGGTCTCCTCATCAGCAACACCAAACCTCACGCGCATGTTCCTGATTATGGCTTTAAGCACTGATTTCCACTCGTCAACCTCATCCAGTGACTCGAAGTCCAGATACGTACCTGTGGCTACGAGCGGGCTTGCTGTGCCTCCGATCCCGGCCAAGTCTATGTTTCCGCCTTTGACGTATGTCATTTTCGCAGTCTGAGCCACAAGCATATCAGCATATTTTTTCCTCAGGGCTTCCACGAAGTTACCGGCTACTGACACAATGAACTTCTCCGGCTCACGAGTGAATGCGAACTCAACCTCCAAAGGCTTCTCAAAATATTTTCTGGCATCATCCACATCTTTGGACTTCATATTGTTGTTCATGGTCGCAGCAGTATTAATATCCGCATGAAGCAGCGCAAAATCTTCGGCAGTGAATCTTCTGGCCTTCTTCGTGAGCAAACGTGTATCCTCGTCGTTCATGGCCTTCAAGGCTCTGCGTATCTCAGTAACCGATGAACCTAACAGCACTGTATCGCTCATAGCAGCCATGAAAATGTCGTTGTTGACCCTGTAGATACTGTCCTTTTCCTTCTTGATATTGATCATAGTCTCCGCAAATTCTGCCGCAACCTTGTCGCCTATGAGCAGTTTCGCCACGTCAGACGCATTCGCCATTCCTGCCTCTATCCTCAACACTGAAGTCCTGACTTCGGGGCTGAACGTCAAAGCTGCCTGCACGAAGTGACTCTTTTGTTTTGCGTCGTTTTTCGTCATGCCGATAACTATTGCTGCAGACCGAACCGGAATCATAGGGACAAGAGCGTTCACGAACTCGGAAGCCGCGAGAATCTCCAGCTGAGACTTGCCATTGAGTACCAGAGGCGCGCAAAGCTCCACGTTTTCCTTCGAGAACACCCACTGCAAGAATTTCGAGGCATTCTGGAGTTTCAGCACCATATACACAGAATCTTCCGGACGTGAAGACAGTGCGTCCTCAGGCTGAAGAGCGAAGGCACTTCCTGCAAAGAGTACCATTCCGATAAGTGCGATAACTACAAACTTCTTGACTTTCATGAAAAATTACCTCCTTTTAGGGTAAAAAAATCACCCCCCCGCAAAATTCACAGGGGAGTATGCAGAATTAGCCCTTGTAGGCCGTGTAGATTTCCAGGAATGACGCAGGCTTCAGTGATGCCCCGCCGACTAATGCGCCGTCAATATCCGGCATGGAGAGCAGCTCTTTAGCGTTCGAGCCCTTGACGCTTCCGCCGTACTGAATCACAGCGTTCTTCTGGCCGATGAGCTCCCTGCTCCACTTGCAGACTTCTTCAGCCTGTTCGGGTGTAGCAGTTTTTCCTGTGCCGATCGCCCACACTGGTTCGTATGCGTAAATTATCTTGGCCGTCTCCTCAGGAGTGAGTCCTGCAAGCGCGCTCTTGAGCTGACGTTCCATTACCGTGAACGTGTTGCCTGACTCGCGTTCATCCAGAGTCTCGCCGTAGCACAGTACCGGAATGATTCCCGCGTCAAGTACGGCTTTGGTCTTCTTGGCGATAACTTCATCGCTCTCAAGGAAAATATGCCTGCGCTCGCTGTGGCCGATTATGATGTGCGTGACGTTGTACTCCTTCAGCATCGGGATAGACACTTCACCGGTGAATGCGCCTTTAGGCTCGTAATAGACATTCTGCGCACCGAAGACTATACCGCACTTTTTTGCACCCTGAGACAGCGGCCAAAGTGACGTGAACGGAGCAAAGAGTCCGACCTCCAGATCGTCAGCCTTCACAGCCTCATATGCAGGAGCGAACTCCGCAAGGAATTTTTCTGTCTCGGAGTAAGTGTTGTTCATCTTCCAGTTGCCATAGAGATATATTTTTTTGCTCATGATTTATTCTCCTTGTATGTGTTTTGCCCCCTGCGCAACCCTAAAACCAGTTGCAAATCAGGGGGTAATGCACTGATTGACGCTAGATCTTGAACGGTGCCATTCCGGGAAGCTCTTTGCCTTCACAGAACTCAAGGCTTGCTCCTCCGCCGGTGGACACGTGAGAAACTTTGTCGGCGACCTTGAACTGACGCACTGCACTTGCTGTGTCGCCACCGCCTATAACAGTTACAGCACCCTTTGCCGTGATGGCTGCCACTGCCTCAGCGAGATCCTTCGTACCCTGTGCAAATTTCGCGTCCTCGAAAACGCCCATAGGCCCATTCCAGAGTACGGACTTTGCACCGTCCAGAGCTGCAACGAATAATTTCACTGTCTCCGGTCCGATGTCCAAGCCCATTTTGTCGGCGGGCATAGCGTCACTTGAGACTACTTCGGTGTCGCTCGCGTCCATTCCGGAAGCTACAACGCTGTCGACAGGGAGCAGAATTTTCACGCCCATATCTTTGGCCTTCGCGAGGGTATCACGCGCAAAATCGAGCCGTTCAGTGTCGCATAAAGATTTGCCGATCTCTTTTCCCTGAGCCTTCAGGAACGTGTAGGCCATACCTCCGCCGATGAGAATCGTTGTTGCTTTGTTGAGGAGATTCCCGACGATGGCGATCTTGTCCGAGACTTTTGCGCCGCCAAGAATCAGCACGTAGGGTTTCGCGGGTGACTCACTGACTGCACCGAGCATGTCGCCCTCACGCATGAGCAGGTCTCCGGCAAAAGCTGCCTTCACGCAGGAAATCACTCCGTTGGTGGAGCAGTCCGCACGGTGGCTTGCGCTGAATGCATCCATCACGAACACGTCAAACGGAGCGGCCATCTTCTTGCTGAATTCGGGGTCGTTCTTCTGCTCTTCTGGGTGGTAGCGTGAATTTTCGAGTACGACTATTTCGCCGGGCTTGAGTGCGTCAACAGCAGCAGCGACTTTTTCGCCTACACAGTCATCAACGAAAACTACCTTGAGGCCGTAAGCCTTCTCGATGTCGGGTACGATCTGCGAGAGGGAAAATGCGGGGTCTACTTTCCCTTTAGGTCTGCCGAAGTGAGAAATCAGGGCGACTTTTGCACCTGCGTCAAGTAGCTTCTTGAGGGTGCTTGTATGTGCAAGAATACGGGCGTTGTCAGTAACTTTCCCGTTCTTGAAGGGGACGTTGAAGTCTACGCGCATAAGTACCTTTTTGCCTGCAACATCAGCAGGAGTAAACGTTTTGAGCTTCATGCTAATTTGCCTCCATATAAATTTTTGGGTGGAATAGTATGCGGATATTTTACAGCAATATTTCTGTTTGTCGGTTTTATGTTTATGAATCGTGTTCGCTGCTGATTTCGTCAAAGATTGCCTGAATTTTGCTCCATCTGTACCTGACAGTAGCCTTCGAGATTTGCGGGGTGAGTCTTTTTCCCAAGCCGCCAAGCGATTCATCAGGGTGTTCAAGTCTGACACTTACCATATCCCTAAAGTTAGCAGGAAGTTTATCCAGAATTCCCATAGCGGCAATTTTTCGGGCCAGTTCTGTCTGTTCGTGGGCAGTCTTCAGACTCCGAGTGATATTTGCGTTGTCGTAATTGCTCTCAAGATTCGCGCGGCTTCTGACGGAACGGAATAGTGCTGTGTTATCCAGATCCAGAGCTGCGGCCGGAAGCCCTATGTTGCACAGGAAAGTCATAATGTCGTCATAGTTCCTGATGCTGAGTTCGTTTCTGCGTCTGCGCCAAGACAGCCCCGTAAGATTCAGCATATCCCTTGCGATTGCGTAGGTGTCTGGATCGGAGACTATCAGCGTCAAGTAGTAGCCTGTTTTCGGGAAGTAAAAGCCACCTGTGCTGCCCCATAGGCCTTTGAGCCACGGCCAAGCACTGCGCAGATTTTTGGGACGCTTGAGAATCCCAACAGGGCATGTGAATCTGACTGAGGGCTTGAGACCCGTGCGGGTGAGCATGGAGACAGCGAGGGGGAATTTTTCTGCGTATGACGTCAGCGGCCAGAGGGGGACTTTCCCGGGGCCTGTGAGTCTGCGTGCGGCTCTGAGTCTGTTTGTGGCGAAGGTGAGGGAGTCGTGTTTCATGCCGAGCAGCAATCCGGAAGCCTCATAGTCTGCGTATGACTGGGATTTTACGGGAGAGGTGAGCCATTCGTCCCAGAGCGAAGCGAGACGTGATTCTTTGTCCATGATTCAGCAATATAGTCTAGTTGCCGTGCGTGAAGCCATAATTTTCTGCTTGGCCGGTATTCCAGCAGAACATATCGCCGTTTGCGGGCAATATAACAGTGTCAAAATAGCCGCCGTCACGTGGAGTGAAGTATACTTTTTCGCCGCTGGACATGACTTTGCACTTGACGTAAGGGAAAGGCTCAAACGGGACTTTCTCGTAGCAGACGACACCAAAATTTTTTGCGAAGGCCTTTGCGTCATCGGATATAGATGCTGACGTTACGAACATTCCTTTAACCTCAAGGCTTGGGTTTTCGTTTGCGTAGTTGAGCGATACTATTGCAAGCTGATGTATGAACGCTGCACTGAGCTGCTTATTTTTAGGCCAGTTGTTGCACTTAATGACACGGACATTATTACCTTTCGTGCATATCATGTCAATTCCCTGAGTGTGCATGTGTTTAGTGTAGCCCCTGTATTCCACATTCCAGCCATCTTTTTCGCACAAGTAGCCCACATACAATTCATAGCGGCTGTAGAAGCCTTCATTTCCTGAGAATTGTCCAGCGTAGTTTTTCCAGAATCCATCGTCCGGCGGCTGCTTTGGAGGCACTATCGGAGACGTGGCAGCATGTTCATCCAATTTTCCGACCGGCCTTATTACTTGCTCCTGATTGTGCAAAACACCGGCTATATTGTGCAGCATTTTCCTCATGCGGTCATTCGAAGCCATAATATTATCCTCCTGTACACGGCTAAAAAAATACCCCTCCAGCTCAAAATACCAGAGGGCTTTATGATAATCTATCTCTATGCTGTGAAGTCAAAGCTCTTCATGCTCCTTGCCTTCTTCTCAATCAGCGGCACACTCTTCAGACTCACACCCTGCTCCTCGTGTTTCGTCTCCGTATGCTCGAAGCTGTCCCGTGAATCTCTTCCCTGCCTGCCCTGCCCTTTCTGCTCATCGCCCGCGTTCTTCCTGTGGACTCTCTGAGCCTGAGCCGCTGCATCACTGGCCTGCACTGTCTGTACTGCTCTGATTCCTTCGCGCACTATCTCCTGACTCTGGCCTGTATCCTGAGCTGCCGCAAGTGCATTCGGGGAAATCTTGGCCGCACTCTCAAGATTCAGGTTCGACATCAACATACTAACCGGCTGCATTGACATTCTGCACTAACCGTTACAGAAGACACATGAATTATTATGCTCACATGTAGCCTTCAGTAAACGGCTTTCACCTGCCCTTCATAAATTTCACAGTTCATAATAATACATACCTGCATACACATCTGCTGCCAGACTGCTAATTACCCTCCTAATCTGCCCTTATGGTAGTCAAACGGCTGCAACACTATACGCTTCTCCTCATCGTCAGCAATAAACGACGTAAATTTACACGGCTCATTCACTATATACTTCAGGCCTCTCACGGAAATTACTACTCCCGGATAGCACACATCCTTCACCCGGATTATGCCCTTATCCCTCACGAGTGCAAGCTCTTCGTCCAGTTCCGCAAGCTCCTTCTTCATGCCGTCAAGCCCTGCCTGAATCTGAAACTTCATCTTAGTGAGCTTCATCATCATCTCGCGCTTGTTGTCATCCAGCTGACCTGCGGCTTCCATTTTCTTGAGCAGCACCAGATTCGGCTCTATCCGTTCCAGATTCTCCTCGAGACGTTTGATCTCTGTGGTGAAGACCTTTCGTTTTTCGAGCTGTGAAGGAGGAAGACCCACAACAACTTCCGTCTTCGTTCCCATTTCCGAGCCGAGTATGTTGCACGACACTTCAAGCCCCGCCTCAATCCTGCCTCCTGCAATCTGTGACTGCTTGCTTGACCCCATAGCCATCACCGCCCTCTGAGCGTACAGCCTGCTATGCATCACTGCCTTGTTCACCAGAATCGAGCCTCCTGCGCGAATAGTCGTCTGGTCACAGAAATCTATGCTGATGTCTCCGTTCGCTCTGATTACGGCTTTTCCTACTCCGCGAATCCCGCCATGAATCACTACAACGCCCTGACTGTCTATTTCTGCTCCCTCAACAGGGCCGTTAATCTCTATGTTCCCCTGCGCAACCACATGGAACCCGTCACGCACTGCCCCGTGAATCTTGACTGCACCGGTGAAGTCTATGCTGCCGACTCCGAAATCTATATCCCTGTGAATATCCAGCTCCGGAAGTACTACAAGCCTGCCTTTGTCGTTCTTGAGCTGACCTTCAGCAGTAGCCACCAGCAAAAGCGTATCAACATCGTCGCGCTTGAGGCCGTCACCAAACGAAAACTCTATATTTCTGACGGGCTTATACTTCACGACTCCTCCGGTAACGTCTGTTCCATTCTTGCCTGTCTGCAACGGATGCTTTACGGCTATTTCTTGGCCGGGGTGTACTGTAACGATCGTGCTTCTGCTCCAGAAATCTATCTTCTCGTCATCGCGAACCTCAAAAGGTCTGTCGGGATCCTTGAGCAGCTCGATATATGCATCCTTCCCCTCAACAGGAGGGACTCCTGCGGCGACAACTACGGGCTGATTGGCGAGCTTACGGGCAAGCAAAGACTCTATAGCTGTGGTGTCTATGCCGACTTTTACGTGATTGGCGGCCAACGAACTCAGCACTGCATCAACCGTAGGCCAAGCCTTCGCGAAAAACGGCGGGTCAATTTCTACTGTGGCGGTCATCTTGTCGGGAGGAATCTTCACGAGAATCTTGTAGTCCTTCTCAAACGCTGGGTTACGCACACAGATCTTGCAGGGCTGTTTGTCCGTGATGAACTTGCGTATAGCCTTGAAGTCATAGCGGACTATCCCGTACTCCTTGAGGCAGGCATACACATCACTTTCCTTGAAGTCACTGCTCAGGCTGGAGAGATATATTCCGTCAGGTTTTGCCTCCAGTAAAAGCATATCCCTGTATTTTGCTCTTGGGTTTCCTTGCACTGTGAACACCTCCCTAGTTATGAAGCGTTAAGTTTTTCCCGCATGATTGCTCTCAGCATGGATAACCCTTTGCCGTGAATCTGCGATACTCTGCTCTCGGACACTCCCATAACTACGCCGATCTCCTTAAGCGTCAAGCCCTCGTAGTAGTACAGGCTGAGCATTTGCTTTTCGCGTTCGGGAAGTTCCTGCAGTGCTTCAGCAAGTTCCTGTTTCTCGCTCTCGTAATCGAGTCTTTCTGCGGCACCTTCGCGTTCGTCAGCAAGTGTAGCCTCAACAGCGACCTCGCCGTCATCAAGGGGGGTAGTGTCGTCAAGTGAGGTGATGTATCCGCGTGAAGCCAGCTCCTGAATCTCGTAGTACTCATCTGCGTCAATGCCCATCTCCTGCATGATCCACTCGTCTTTGAGTTCGCCTCTGTCGCGTAGAATCTTCTCCACTGTCCTGTTGAACTTCTGGACTTTCTCGCGGCCAGTACGTGAAAACCAATCGCACTTTCGCAATTCGTCAAGTATTGCCCCTCTGATTCTGGGAATCGCATACGTCTGGAACACGAAGCCCTTCGATGGGTCGAACTTGTCCACAGCATCAAGCAGACCGAACACCCCGAAGCTCAATATATCCTCGTAGTCCAGCCCTGTCGGAGGAGTTACGGCCATTCTTCCGACAACGTACTTGATCAGCGGCAGGTATCGCGTAACAAGCTCATCACGTCCCTTGCCAGTCCTCGCAAATTCCTCCCAGAGTAATTTTTCTTCTTCGGTCTTCATCTCATCAACACCACCCCCGTTTATATTTCCTTTATCCCTTTTCCGAGCGTCTTAACCTTCAGCATCCAGTTGCTCGTTGAAAATTCTATAGTCCTTCCCTTGTTGCCGCCTGTATCCGCAGCTGCTAAAGCTATTCCCATTCCACGAAGCCGCTGTGTAGTCTCCTTAACGTTTTTTGCTCCGACCGTCAAAAAGTCCGCAGACATTCCCGGAAGCGAAAACATCTGCGCACCTCCGGCGATCTTGGCTCGGATTCTGGTCTTGACTGCTCCGAGCTTGATCATGTCCTCTATGATTCTGGGAACTGCTGTATCCGCAAACTTCCCGACTTTTTCCGAACCCATAAGCCCGCGACTATTGGGCAGCATAATATGAGCCATACCTGCAACTTTCGCTGTAGAGTCATACACTACGAGGCCTATGCATGAGCCGAGTCCGAGCGTGATTAATTTCACTGGGGCACGTATCACCATAAGATCAGCCATGCCCAAGACGATACTGTTTTCTGCAGCCATCACATCACCTTCAGCTTTCTCAGGAGCAATTCCAGCGCGTCAGGATCAGGAATCAGGATTATATGCCCCGAAATTTTGCGCCCTGACTCCAGTCCTTCAACACTAAGTTCCGTGTTCACTAGGAGTGCAGTTTCTCCCATCTGCCCGTAAATAGACGCTACAACGTCAAGAATCGAACTCAGCATGTCATGTGCTACTCCTGGGACACTGATTTGGTGCTGAGTGCCGAGCAGCATATTTATCGCATTCAGGAATGAGCTTAGTACTATGTTTCCGACCTCACTTAGTGCGCTGTCAGTCATCTCTTGAGGAATCTCGCCTACAGGTATAAACGTACCGAACTGCTGCTTGAGCAAAAGCTCCACCATCAAATCAGCGTCTTCCTCATTCTGGATGAATATCAGGCTGCACTGAAACCCTCCCAGCGAACGCACAAACACCGCTCCAACTATCTGCATGGGGTCTCCATAGTGTTCACCGAGCTCATAAATCGAGACCAGCTCAGTTTTGGGGACGGTCATATTTATTCGCCGGGAGAGTAATCCGCTCAGGGCAGTAGCTGCATTTCCTGTGCCTATGTTTCCGACTTCCTTTATTGCATCCAGCTGCAACGAACTGAACGATGCCATAATGTCAGTAGTTTCCTGCTCCGACATTGCTATAAACTCCCTTAGTTCTTAGTCGAGTAGAAAGAGGCCACATCAAGAATCAGTGCTACATTGCCGTCACCGAGAATAGTCCCGCCCGTAATGCCGTCAATTTTCGACAGGAACCGGCCAAGAGACTTTATGACTATTTCCTGCTGGCCTATGAGCTGACTCACGATAAAGCCGATTTTGTTCTTGCCAATCTTCACGACAACAACGGGGTACTCTTCTTTGTCGCGCTCTATGCTGTCAGATCCGAGAATGTCCCCTAACACGTTAAGCGATAACACCTCACCGCGTAAAAGTGTCGTGGGTTCACCGTGTACAGTCTTGACGTCCTCTTTGCGCACCATGATGGTTTCTTCGACGTTTTCGAGTGATATTGCGTATGTCTCATCGCCGACCTTGATCAACAGTGACAGCACTATTGCGAGCGTCAACGGCAGACGGATATACACGTGAGTACCTTCGTTCTTCTTGCTGGTGAGGTCAAACTGTCCGCCCAATGCCTCAACTTTCGTTTTGACCGCGTCCATACCGACACCGCGCCCCGATAAGTCCGTAACCTGCTTTGCCATGCTGAAACCCGGCAACAACACTAACTGCTGTGCTTCCTCGTCAGACATGATTGCTGCTCTGTCTTCAGTGATTATTCCGCGCTCGATGGCTTTCTTCTTGACCTTGTCGGGGTCAATGCCTGCACCGTCATCACTGACCTCAATAACGACTCCTGAGCCTTCCTGATAGGCCGCAATCTTCAGAATGCCCTTCTCAGGTTTGCCGAGAGCTTTGCGTTCGTCGGGATGCTCTATGCCGTGATCCATAGAGTTACGAATCAAATGCACCATAGGGTCGCCGATCTCGTCAATCACAGTGCGGTCAAGCTCCGTGTCTTCTCCCTCAAGCACAAGCTCCACGTTTTTGTTGAGGGTCTTGCACAGGTCTCGTATGAGTCTGGGGAATCTGTCGAACGTGAAACTTACGGGCACCATGCGCAATTTCGTGACGAGTTCCTGAATGTCTCCGGAGATTCTGCCTAACTGTGAGAGTGTCTCGTCAAACTGGCGTAACCTTGCTTCCTGCACGAGGCGTTCGATTCTTGCGCGAGAAATTACGAGTTCGCCGACAAGGTTCATGAGCTTATCGAGCCTGCCGATGTCGACTCTGACTGTCTGGCTGGATTTCTTTGCACCTTCCTTCTTGGCCGGAGCTGGTGCTGGTTTTGCTTCTGGAGCTGCTTCTGCCTGAGCGGGTGCTGCTGCCTGCGCTGGAGCTGCCTCTTGTGCGGGTGCTGCCTCTGCTGGAGCGGGTGCGCTTGCGGGAGCTGACTCTACCTTGACTTCCTCAACGTCCGCAGTCTGTACATCGCCTATCTTCTCGATCGCGGCCTTGACATCCTCAGCGGGTGCAGGTGTCGCAACATAGATCGTAAAATCAAACTCGAACTCCTCATGCTCAAGTGCTTCTGTTGACGGTTCGGAGCGGGCAATCTCTCCCATTTCCTCGAGCCTGTTCACGACCATGTAGGCACGTGCGGCCTTGAGCAAGCATGACTGACTCAGAGTCACGTGTACACTGAAAGCGTTTGCGCCCTCGTCGTGAGCCCTATTGACCCACTCGGCATCCTGCGCAGAGACTCCGGAGTCCCCTCCTGAAGAATCGGCCTGTGCTTGCGCCGGAGCTGGTGAGCTGTCCGCTGGCATGGGTGCTTGGTGACGGAGCTGTGCGACCATCTCGGAGACGTCTATGTGTGCGTCATTGCCGCCGCCGCGAATCGAGTCCGCCATAGCCTGAAGGTTATCGAGTCCCGTAAACAGCAGATTCATATCCGCCTCAGTTAGTGGCAGAGTACCTTTGCGGGCTTCGTCGAGTCTGTCCTCCATTGCGTGGGTGAGTCCCATCATCTGCGTAAAGCCCATAGTTCCGGCCATACCTTTTAACGTGTGCGCGCTCCTGAAAATTTCGTTGATGACATCTATATCAGTCATGTTTTTCTCAAGAGCGAGCAGCATATCATCTAGCCTGTGTAAATTGTCGTCAGTCTCATCAAGGAAAGCCCCCAAGTACTGACTCATATCCATATCTGACAAAGTGAATATTCCCCCTTAGTGTATCTATTACTTCACGAGTCTAACCATAGCGTCAGGGATCTCATTCAGCGGCAAAACTTCATCCACTACTCCCGCGTCTACTGCGGCTTTCGGCATCCCGTACACCACGCAAGTTTTCTGACTCTCCGCGATAACATACGCACCCTTTCGTTTCAGGGCAACAGCTCCGTCCGTACCGTCCCTGCCCATTCCGGTGAGAATCACGCACAGGACATTTCCGCCGTACTCGTCAGCAATGCTCAGGAACATGATATTAGCTGCCGGCTTCACGGACAACACAGGGGGTGCATCAGAGAGTCCGCATACTGCCTGCCCGCCTCTGCGCTTGATAATCAAGTGCTTTCCTCCCGGAGCGATCACTACTCTTCCGGGCTTCAGGGTCAACCCGTCAAAACCCTCGACCACCTCAAGCTGTGAGGAGTCATTCAGCCTCTTCGCGAACGATGGCGTAAACTCTTTGGGCATGTGCTGAGTGATCACGATGGGTAGCGGAAATTTCTTCGGCAATTTCGGGATGAGTTCACTTAACGCCATAGGGCCGCCGGTTGAGCTGGCAATAGCTACGATGTCGCGCCGACCTGTGAGATTCATGGGAGGGCTCATTCTCCGGAAGTCTGGTGCGGGCGTGAGAGTCCGTGAACCTGCTCCGAAAATTCCGGCCTTAGTGCGGATCCTGGCGGTGCTTGCGGCAATGACCTTGTCGATGAGTTCTTGGCCGACTGTCTTGATGTTCAGGGATATAGAGCCTGATGGTTTGCCTATGAAGTCAACACACCCCAACGCAAGAGCCTTTAGCGTGGTCTCTGCGCCTTCCTGAGTCATGGAGCTGACCATGATAACCGGAAGGGGATTCGTCCGCATGATTTCCTCGAGAGCCTGAAGCCCGCTCATGTTGGGCATCTCCACGTCCATAGTCACCAAGTCTGGCTTGAGGGTCTGTATCTGTGCAAGTGCGTCCCTGCCGTCTCTGGCTGTACCTGCAACTTCGATTCTGGGGTCTGACCTGAGAATGTCGCTGATGAACTGCCGCATCAATGCACTGTCGTCAACAACTAGCACCCTGATTTTTTTGCCCGGGCTGGGTATCATCAAATAATTACGCGCGGATACCCCTAGTTTTAGCTATGAGGGGAGCGCGTTCCTCCTTCTATAATCATATCGCCTAAGGCGAGTGGGCTTTTATGTCTGCTAATAAGAAACAGACCTCCGCTCACTGGAGTAATAATCATTCGTTAAAATATCCTACTGTCTGTAAAAATATACGGCAGCAGATACACCGTTACAGAAGACTTATAACATTCCTGTTTGCTTCATTCCTTGTTCAACGCGTCCACTTTCGCGATGTTCTGTTACTCATGTTTGATATAACGCTCCGAAGGCTTAACATTCCCGCTAACGTACGGGTAGAAATTGCTTCCCGCTTGGTTTTCGCATCAGAAGCTGAGTATATGCTCACCTCCTTTCTGTGATTCTATTTGTGCGTGCTGTAATACTTGACATACTCCCCACACCTTAAAGGCGGGGGATTCTAGCATCTTCAACACTGCCTAAGTACTTAAGTCTTGCTATGTCTCCGCTACAGGATGATGCCCCACCCTGATTATTACTCTTCCTTACATTACATTGATATGTGGTAATTATATCGTTATTTCTTGTCTGTGAAAAAGTTAGCTCGTAACCTCTTGAAGAATGATCTGACTGTTCCTTCGTTATGTTCCCTGAGGGCTTCCGGTTTGATGTCCGCACCCTCACACACACGCAATAATTCTCCGGCCAAGTTCCGAATACATATGCTTGCGTTGGATTCCGGCTCTGCCCTGTAGAAAATTCTGCGGTCCTTCACACTGCGCTCTATCACTTCATCCTTCAGGACATACCCCAAATACACAGGAGCATTCCCCAAGTACTGCATCGAGGCAAGTTTTATCCTGTTCGCAACTTCTGAGGCTTCTCGGCTCGAACTGGCCATGTTCACCACCAGCATCAAGCCCGTAGTAGCTCCCTCTATGCTCTCCCACGCAGCAGCACCCAGCGACTTGATCACTCCGTATGCGTCACGAATACTAGTAGGCTCCGGCGTAGTGATCAGCAGCGTAATTTCCGAAGCATACGCGAACGACAACACACCCTTGTGAATCCCTGCGCCAGCGTCCATGATGAGATAGTCAGACAGAGACTCAAGCGCGGATAACGACTCGAAAAGTTTCTCCATGTCGTCATCGTCAAGGTCAGCAATATTCTTCAGGCCGACACCTCCCGGCAGCAACGCAACTGCTCCGTTCTGGCGGGTAGCTCTCTCTGACGTACGGAAGTGTACGAGAATCTCGCTTAGGTTCCGCGAGCCGTCAATCAGGTGCGAAATGTTGTAGCGGGCATTGTTCACACCGCAAAGTATATCCAGATTCGCCATGCCTAAGTCCGCGTCTATCAGCACTACTCTCTTGCCGAAGTCTGCAAGTGCAAACGACAGGGCCGCAGCAATATTGCTCTTTCCGACTCCTCCCTTGCCGCTCAGAATCGAAAGGGTATGCAGCCGTTGGGGTTTGGGTTCGGGTTTATTCTTCTGCCTGTTGTCTTTTACCATACGTCTTAATTCTCCAGCTTGGTCAGGTTTGTAATCATATCTTGCCATACTTTAACGCTTTCGTTCTTCTTCGGACTTCATCAGGAACTCAGCAATCCGTGAGCCTGTTGCAGTCTCTATGTCTTTGGGGACGTTCTGCCCTACCGTCAGGAATGACACAGGACACCCCATAACCTGCTGAATGTTGAAGATTGACCCATAACTCACAGTTTCGTCCAGCTTCGTGAAAAGCAAATGCGAGATCGGAATGTTCGGGATATGTTCAACGACATCCAGCATATCTTTGTACTTCATGTTAGCGGCCAAGACTAAGTGAACTGCATCGGGAGTGAAAGCGTTATAGAGGTTCTCGAAAAGTTCCATGTTCTTCTTGTCGCGCTGGGAACGTCCGGCAGTATCCAGCAGCATAATTTCTGCATTGTCGTGTTCAGCAACCACACTCGGAATCGTGTTGAGGTCAAAAATTATCTCTATAGGCACACCGAGAATCTTTGCGTATGTCTTGAGCTGTTCGACTGCTGCGATTCTGTACGTGTCGCTGGTGAGGAGTAACACCTTCTTGTGTTCCCAGAGTGCTTTTATCGCGGCGAGTTTGGCGATCGTGGTGGTCTTGCCGACTCCTGTTGGCCCTAACAGCATAACTTTCCGGCCTCCTGCTGCGTCTCCTCCGTTGTCTCCTGAACACTCTATCTGATTCGCGAGCCATTTCGTGAAGGGTAATTTTTTGCCTCGTTCCTTCTTGGACATGACCGCATAATCAGCGAGCAGCTTGCGTATATATCTTTCGTCAACGTCTGAGGCTTTGAGCCTGCCCTCGATTCCTGAGTCCTCCTGTGAGAGACGTGGCATAGCCTGAAACTGTGAAGCTCCCTGCTGGAAATTCTGTGCTGTGTTTCTCTGCTGGACTGCAACACTGACTCCGTTCTCCACAGCAGTAATTCTCTGCAAAAGTATATCTATCCTGTCAGCGAGTGCGCCAACCTGATCCCGTAAGAGCTTCGTATCGTTGTCAGGTACTGCCTGAACTTGTGGCTGCGGCTGAACTTGCGGCTGAGGTCTTTGGGGCGGAGTCTGCAATGGCGGCGGGACTGGTGCGGGTCGTGTGGTGAGTCCGTAAGCGTTGCGGAGTCCTTCGGGTGATATCTGGATGTTCTCACTCTGCGGGAGTCTGTAGCCCTCTTCTCCTAATGGTGCGGGAGATTCTGGAGGAGTGCTTGACTGCGAGAGATTCCCGGAGCGTTCCTTGAACTCCATCAACTTCTGAAACGCTATGAGATTCTCACGGCGTGTGTCCTCGTCCATCGTTGAGGCAGTTGACGCGGCTGTGGGCTGCTGTCTTGGCCGGGGCTGTAGTCTTGGTTCGTCATCCTCAAGGAGGCCGGCAGTAACCTTCAGCACCGAATGCTTGAACATCCCCAACACTCCGCCTTCTTTGATCACCTGCGTGGAGAGAATCACTGCATCCCTGCCCAATCTTTCAGCAGCGAGTCTCAGGGCTTCAGCGTCATCTTTCGCGGTAAAAGTTATCTGGTTAGTTACGCGCATTATGCATCACCAAAATCACGCCGGAGCAACAAAAACTGTGTCATGTTGTCCCGAAATGTCCATAGCCTGAGCGTATTTCTGTGCGGCTTCAGCAATCATGGTATCACGTCCTGTGAAAAAGTCATTCCGCCAATACGTTGGCACGGTTCCGGCCAAGACAGTATTGCTTTCTGCAGAGCTGACAGAAACATTCCCCTGCATTCTTCTGGCACGTGCGCTCACAAACGAGTCTATGTCCACCATAAGAGTCCCGCGTCCGGTGCTAATCTGCCTGCGAGGGACAGGCCTGTGTTGGGGTTCAGTGCTGGGCGTATTGTCCACGCGCAAAGTCTCAGGTCTAGATGCCTCACCCACGCGCAAAATCTCGGGTCGTGACGCTTCATCAAGTGCAGAGTCAAAATCTTCCGCCTTGTCCAGCCCCAAAGCCTGCCCAGTCTTCGAACGCATGAGCAGCATCTCGTAACGTAAACGCATTATTTTGTCATCGTAAGATTCATTGTGTATCAACATAATTTACTCCACCATCCCGACAGTCTTAATCTGGACTCCGCGAGTGATTTCGTTGTAGGAGACCACAAATATATTCGTGATTGAGCCCTCGATTAACCTGCGGACTATTAGCCTGACGTCAGGATGTACCAGCAGTACCGGAGGCAGATTCTTCGCAATCATCAAGTCCATAGCCTTCGAGATCGCCGCAATCATTCTCTGCACTTCACGCGGGTCAAGATTCAGCTGCCAGCCCCTCGCCAAATCTCCGTCAACACCTGCCGTGATTTTCTGCTCCCAATTCGGAGAGAGTGTAGCTGCTGTGATCACGCCGTCAGGACCCTGAATCTTGAGGGATATCAGCCGCGATAATGCCTCTCTTGCGCGCTCGGTCAGGAAGTCGACACTGCGAGACATCTTCCCGTAATCAGCAAGTGCCTCGAAAATCGTCACCAAGTCACGAATCGGAATCTGTTCACGTATGAGATTCTGCAAGACTTTCTGAATCTCCCCTAACGACAGCGACGCAAGCAAATCACTCACGACAGCCGGAGACGTTTCCTTGACCATGTCCGTGAGTTTCTGGACTTCCTGACGCGTGAGGAGTTCCGCACCGTTCTTCCTGATGACCTCCGACAAATGAGTCGCAAGTACGCTCGGAGCATCAACGACCGTGTAGCCCATAGCTTCGGCTTTGTCGCGCAGGTCCGGAGATATCCACAGTGCCGGGAGTCCAAATGCGGGCTCTTTCGTGGGAACGCCTATCAGGTCCTCAGCGACAGCACCGGTATTCATTGCGAGGTAGTGATCCGGTAAAAGTTCACCTCTTCCGGCCTCCGCACCCTTGACGCGCAAAATATACTCTGTGGGCTTAATCTGTATGTTATCCCTGATTCGTATGGGAGGTACAACTATTCCCATCTCTAAGGCCATTTGCTTGCGGATTGTGCCTATACGTTCGAGCATGTCGCCACCTTGCCCGGGGTCAATCAGCGGAATTATTGCGTAGCCTATTTCTGCCTCCATAGGCTCAACGGTCAACAGCTTCATCACGTCCTCAGGAGATACCGGCTCAGCTTTTGGGGCTTCTGCCTGCGCTCCGGGTGCTGCTTGCGTTCCGGGTGTACCTGCCTGTCCTGCGGGGAGTGCTTGCCCTGATGCAGACATAGCGGCTTGTTCTTCGGCACTGATCGATTGCAATTCTGCCTCACGACTCACGGAATACCCCAAGAATCCCGTAAGCATTGCCAGCCCCACAAACGGAGCTGTCGGGAGTCCGGGAATGAGTCCCAGCGACAAAAGCATACCTGCTGCGATGTACAGGGGACGAGGATAACGTGTGAACGAGTTTATGAGGTCCGGGCCAAGTTCGGAAGATGCGGCTGCTCTGGTGACGATTACGCCCATTGCTGTGGACATGAGTAACGCGGGAATTTGCCCAACGAGTCCGTCGCCGACAGTGAGAAGGCTGTAGTGTCCGGCTGCCTGTCCTGCATCCATGCCGCGCATGAATATCCCGATCGAGAGTCCGCCGATGATGTTGATTGTCGTGATGATGAGGCCTGCGATTGCGTCCCCCTTGACGAATTTGCTGGCACCGTCCATAGCTCCGTAAAAGTCTGCTTCGCGCTGGATGTCCTGCCTGCGCTGTTTTGCGCCCTGTTCGTCAATGAGTCCGGAATTGAGATCTGCGTCAATAGACATCTGTTTGCCGGGCATAGCGTCGAGGGTGAATCTTGCGGCGACTTCTGCGACACGTTCAGCACCTTTTGTGATTACTAGCATCTGGATTATCACAAGTATCAGGAACATGATTATACCGACAACGTAATTGCCTCCGACTACGAAATTTCCGAAGGCATTGATGAGTTCGCCGGCGTTCCCGTAAAGCAATATGAGTCTGGTTGTGGAGACGTTGAGCGACAAACGGAACAGTGTTGAGATGAGCAGCAGTGTCGGGAAAATTGAGAGATCCAGTGCGCGCTTGACGTAGAAAGTTACGAGCAGAGTCACGACACCGAGAGTGATGTTCATAGCGAGCAAAATATCTATCAGCCACGTAGGAAGGGGAACGACCATCATAATGATGATGAGTACCATCAACAGAGCCACGCCAATATCGGAATAGCTCTGTACTTTTTTGCGCATACTGGGAGTCCCCGCGGCGAGTGCGGCATCCGGCAAAGTGAACTCATCCCCCGTTCTGAGTAGAAATTGTTAGTGGAAAAATCAGCCTTGTATTTTACACGAAAAGCACCAAAACAGAAAACGTGTGAAGAGTCTACAATAATCCCCATATAGCTTATGCGTCCCAGACTGTACAGAGAAAACGCACAGCCCGTCCACCAGCAAAATCATCACACCAGCAATTCAACTATCAGCCCGTTCATCAGTGAGTACACCATCACGAAAGCTATATACCCCCAGAATCTCCAGCCCCTAAGCACGATTTTCAGCGCACCCAGATTCGTGATCTTCGTAGCCGGCCCCGTGATCATGAACGCACTCGCACTAGCCATGCTCATCCCATCAGCAAGCCACTGTATCAGCAGGGGAATCGTCCCGCCTCCACACGCATACAACGGTACGCCTATAGTCGCCGCCATGAGCACACCGAAGCCGTTGCGCCTCCCGAACAGCCTCGCGAACCCCTCAGCAGGAACGTAGCGCATGAATAACGCCGTCAATACTATCCCCAGCAGAAAGTATCCGCCTGTCGCACGAACATTCCGCCCGAAATTCTTGATGTACCTCACGAAAATATTCGGGTCAGTGTCTCGGTTATGGGTCTCGTAGAATCCTCCGAACTTGAAGAAATCTTTATGTGTGACTCTGCCGTAGACATGTACGCACAATCCCGCGCATATCCCACACACAAAGCATGACGCTATACGAACAGTCAGGGCAGTTTTTCCGAGTGCAGTGCTGTAGATTATGAGCTGTGGATTCAGCAGGACGGATGCCATCATGAATGACGCAAGCCAGTCCTCACGCATACCCTTTTCCCTGAACGATGCAGCAATGGGAATCGTCCCGTACATGCACAGCGGAGAAGCTATCCCCAGAATGCACGCAGGGATTATCCCGAAAATGCTAAGTCTCTTGCTGCTCATAGAGGCAAACAGCCCGTGTATCTTGGCCTTCCCGAAGACCGAGACAAACGAGCCGATCGCCATACCTAGCAGCCAGTAAACATATATCTGCTCAAGCTGAAGTGTGAAGTAGTACCACAGATATATGAACTCTCTGCGAAAAATACTAGTCAATGCTGATGAAGTCGTATTCCCGTGAACCTAAGCCGATAGCTTCTGCGTGTTCAACAGTGTGGATTCCGTGACGGGACTCCATTCTGTTGATGAGGGACTTTCCGTCGGGTGCTTTGTAGACCAGATCAACACATGCCTGATCCAGAGCAACGGGGTCAAGTGAGCCTAATATGCCTATGTCGTGCATGTCGGGCTTTGCAGGGTTGCCGTCACAGTCGCAATCTACGCTCAAGTGATTCATGACGCTGATGTACATGATTCTTCTGCCGTTGCCTAAGCTGTCGGATATAGCTTTAGCAGCTTCGGCCATAGACTCCAGAAAATCGTCCTGCTTGTCGTACCAGATAGAGCCTTTTTCGCGAGTGCCTGCTGTGTGGATGATGACCTTCCCGCGCGGTGAAGCGATCCCGATAGAGATATTCTTGAGAGCTCCTCCGAAGCCGCCCATAGCGTGGCCCTTGAAGTGTGTCAGTACCAGAACAAAATCGTAGTCCGCGAAGTGAGAGCCCACGATGTCCTGCGTGAGGTGTTTTCCGCCGGAGACAGGCAGGGAAATTTCGCCCTCAGAGTCGAGAATGTCGACCTTCGCGATTTTGGTGAAGCCGTGGTCTTCTGCGACCTGCATGTGCATGGCTGTGGCAGCGCGTGAGCCTCCGTATGCGGTATTGCCCTCGATGATTGTGCCGTTGACGTGCTTGACGAGTTCTCCGATGAGTGCGGGAGATAGGTAGTGAGTGTTGCCGGCTTCTCCTGTGCTGAGTTTGACGGCGACGTGTCCGGATGCTGTGCGGCCTAGATGGTTGTAGATGGCCATCATTCCGGCGGGTGAGATGTCTTTAGTGAAGTAGACGGGTGAGGGTGCTGCAAAAGATGTGCCAGAAATTGCGAACACCAGTAACGATGCGATGAATAGTCTGTGCATAAAAATCTGCTCCTTTGTGAAAAAAATTTGGATGTGCAGAAATTAACTCATTAACCCAGCTTCAATGCAACAGTAATCTTCAGAAAGTATTGCTGTAATTAGAGAGAGTATATGTGATGAAAAATGTGCTGTTCTGTTGAGATTCATAGCTCCGTAAGTTATTGCAGCATCTAGATTCACGAGTGATTTTTGTAGTTGTAAATGTAGTTGTAAAACTTGTCTTATCCTGTGAAATTTTGGCGGTAGATTCGAACGTGAATATTATACCCCGAAAATATACCCTCCCGATAAACGTTCAGGAGGGCTTTATGTTTTTACTCCTCAGCTTTCGGTGCCATCCTGTCCATCAAGACCGGTGAAAGTATCCCCAACACACACAGGGCTATCAACACCCAGCATACAGGTGTGGAGAAAAGTATTCTCGGGTCGCCTCCAGACAGCAGCAACGACCTCCGGAGTCCCTTCTCGCCTATCGGGCCAAGTATCAACGCAAGCACTATCGCTGCATTGTTCAGCCCGAACTTCCTCGCGAGCCACCCTATCACACCGAAGATCAGCATAATCACCACATCAACATAGTTCTGGTGAATCGCGAACGACCCAACAACGCAAAGTATAGTCACTGACGGGATGAGTATTGCGTCCGAGAGCCTGCCTATCTGCGCAAACGCTCGACACCCCAGCAAGCCGATTCCCAGCATGAAGAACTGTATCAACACGAACCCGGCAAAGAATGTGTAGGTCATTTTCGCCGTGTCGCCAACGAACAGATTCGGCCCGGGCGTGAGTCCCTGAATGATGAGTCCTCCCATCAACACAGCCGTAACACTTTCACCGGGTATCCCCAGCGTCAGCATAGGTATCAGCGATCCTCCGGTTACTGCGTTGTTTGCGGCCTCACTGCCTGCGACTCCCTCATAGCTTCCGTGTCCGAAAAGCTCCTTGTGTTTCGAGAACTGCCGCGCCGTGTTGTACCCCATGAAGCACGCAATCGATGCACCTGCTCCGGGAAGTATCCCCACAAGATTCCCGATGATCCATGATCGTCCTATTGTGGGTACTATGGTCTTGAACTCGTCCTTTGTGAGCATCATCCTGTCGCTGAACTCCGTAGCCTTTGCACGCTGGCGAATCTTGGCCTCCGCAAGAATCAATGCCTGACTCATCGAGAATAACCCTATCAGCGCACACGTTACGTTGATCCCCTCATAGAGTGATGACTGCCCGAACATGAAGCGTTTGACTCCCTGCATAGGATCCATTCCGATAGTCGACAGCAATAACCCTAATGCTCCGCTCATGAGTCCCTTCACCATAGATTTCGAGGACACACCCGCAATAATCGTCAGGCCGAAAATCGACAGCCAGAAGTATTCAGGAGAACCGAACTTCATTGCGAGCTGGCCAAGTATCGGCGCGAAAAAGTACAGCGATATGCACGACAATAGCCCTCCGAAAAACGAAGCTATGCACGCAGTTCCGAGAGCCTTTCCTGCCTGACCCTTGAGAGTCATTTGGTAGCCCTCGATAGCTGTTGCAGCACTCGCAGGAGTTCCGGGAGTGTGTATCAGGATTGCGGAGATAGACCCCCCGAAAATTGCACCGCAGTATATCGCTCCGAGCATGATCATTCCGGTAGAAGCATCCATTGAGAACGTCATAGGCAGCAACAGAGCAACACCCATCGCTGCGGAGAGTCCGGGCAGACAGCCGATTACGATACCAATCGTGACTCCAGCGGCCATCGCCAGAATGTTGACGGGGTATAGTGCGCTGATGAAGCCGCTACCCATTAGTAATAATGTCTCGATCATAATAACCACTCCTCTATCAAGCTCCCTTCAGGTAAACGAACCTCAAGGAAGAGTGTGAATGCACAGTACACCAGCACGAAAATAGCTATCTCCGCCAAAACTATCTGCCAGACCTTCACCCGCAGGAATAACAGGCTTGCTGTCATGAAAATTATGCTTGACGCGTAGAAGCCTATGTATGGCATTGCAGCTATGTAGGCCAGAATCATCACGAACAGCGTGAAGAACTGCGAGGGTACGAAATTCGCAAACTCCTCGAGTCCGCTGGTGACTCCCTCACGGATTGCAGCACGTACCATGTTGATGACGTGAAGGGTAGTTAGTCCGGCGAGCAATGCTATCACGCACAGAGGGTATATCTGCGCAGACTGTGGGAGCTGGAGGGTCATGTACAGGAAGAAAGCGCACACTGCATACATGGCCAAGCAGACCCCTATATCAGATTTCTTCATGGTGAGAAAATTCCTCCTTTATGTGTGAATCAAAATGCCCCGCCGTAATTCCTCACAGCAGGGCAAAATTTCAGTCATTAGTCCCAGAGTTTGGCTACTTCGTTCGTGCAGAACTCATACTGCTGCTGAATCATCTTGCCTGTGTCCTCAGCGTTCATGTACAGCGTAGTAACTCCTGCCTTCTCCGCTGCGGCGATATACTCCGGATTCTCCATAGCCTTCTTGAAAGCCTCCTCATAGAACGCAATCACTTCGGGCTTTGTGCCTTTAGGAGCAACTATAGCTCTTGCGCTGCCGTACCAATTCGGATAGTACCCAAGCTCTTTTAGTGTAGGTACGTCCGGCATTGTTGGCATTCTGGTTTCTGCGAACACACCGAGTATCTTCACCTCACTCATGATCGCGGCGATGTCGGCTTCTTTCGCGACGGAGAAGTCTACTTCACCCTGACGCAGTGCCAAAAGCTGGTCAGCAGTCCCGCCGTAAGGAATGGCCATGTAGGTGAAGCCTGCGGATTTTGCGAGGAGTTCCGCACCGATGTGGTTGCTGGCCTTCATGCCGTTAGTGGAGGCTTTGAGTTTTGCGGGATTGTCCTTTGCGAACGCGACAAGCTCACCGAGAGTGTTGAAGGGTGAATCTTTTGCGACGAGGACAAGTGAAGTTTCGTTGACGTGGTTGCAGATGGGTACGAAGTCGTCAATCTTGTAGTCGCCTAACTGTTCGACGATGTTGGAGCAGAGAGTAGGGAGGTTGACGAATCCGATGGTGTGTCCGTCAGGGCGAGCGTGTGAGAGTGCAGTCCAGCCGATGGAGCCTGAGCCGCCTTCCTGATTCTGGATGACGAGGGTTTTTCCGACGATCTCGTTTGCGAACTTTGAGAGGACGCGAGCGGTGTTGTCAGTGCCGGAACCAGCTTTGTAGGCGACGATGACGGTAACGTTTTTTCTTGGTGTCCACGCGAAAGCACAGGAGGCTATGACGCAGACGATAAGGAAAGCAGTAATAAGTCTCTTCATGAGAGTATCACCTCTGTAATAAAATATGGATGTGAAAATTATACCAACAAGTAGAGATTCACACATGGCGTATGTTACTAAGGATGAACTAGTAGCAGAATTTCGTGACACAAAAAACTACTACGAGGCTGATCCGGTATTGATTGAGGCAGTCGAAAGCACCAATGCCCGCACGAAAGTGTACCCTGTAGATTTTTCGGAAGAGGTCGAGGCCAAGAAAGACGGCAGAGTCCGTGTAGAGATAGGGCGGACGTTTGAGAGGGCTATTGCTCTGAGCAAGGAGTTTCCGGGAAAGAGAATAGCGGTGCTGAACTTTGCGGCATCAACACATCCGGGCGGAGGGGTCAAGAAAGGCTCATACGCTCAGGAGGAGAGTCTGTGCAGGTGTTCAACGCTGTACCCTTCACTGCTGACAGATTACGCAATGAAAAGGTTTTACTACTACCACATAGAGAATTGCGACTGGAGGGCAAGTGATACGTGCATATACTCCCCTGATGTGGTGATTGTGCGTGATGATAAGTATCTGCTGTGTGATAGATTGAGGCCTTCTGATTTCGTGAAGTTGGATGTGATTACGTGTGCAGCCCCTCATGTTTTCAGGGAGATAGAAGTGAGTGATGAAGACCTGTACAGTATGCATGTGAGTCGGGCGAAGAATATCCTGCGTGTTGCGGCGTATAACGGAGTCGATATTTTCGTGAGCGGAGCATTTGGGTGCGGTGCGTTCCACAATGATCCTAAGCTGGTGGCGCGGGCATGGCATGAGGCCATGAAGGAATACGGGGGGAAATTTGACCTGATAGACTTTGTGATCTACGTCAGTGATTTTGAGGCAATACGTTATCGTGGAGAGACAAGTTTACACGCGTTCCGGAATGAGTTTGCCGGTGAGTAGGTGGCAGTGAAGAAAAGAGCCTCCCTGTGTGTTGGGAGGCAACTTTGTGTGTTGGTTGGTTGTAGGTTGATAGCAAATTCATTAACTTGATGTTTTACCGCGAACCTTCATTGCGACCGTAGCAGTTTCGCCGTCGTAATCAGTAGTGCCTGCTTTAGTCGTCTTCAATCCCATACGGTTGGCTTTATTCTTCAGGATTGGCCCTACTCCTGCTATATCTGTTGCTGGAATTGTGTACACTACCCACCACTCCTGTGCTGGTGCTGTTCCTTGAAGAGCCACTGCATATTTACCTGCTGCTGCGCTAGCCTCAGTAACAAGCATATCGTCTTCTCCAGTACTACCTGTTTTTTTGAGATATGCACTTGCACCCTTTACTAGGTCAGCTTCTTTGATTGTTGTAGAGTCTCCAATGCCTTCCATGGCTATAACATCTGCGTTATCTCCATAGTACATCATCATCGCGCTTGCTGCCTTCTCCAGACCGTCAGCTATATTATTCGCCCTTGCTGCGTCAGTTGCCTGCTGGCCTGCAATCATCGCCATCGAACTCATAAGACCCATTACTCCGATTACTACTAACAATTCCAAAAGCGTGAATCCTTTACGAAACTTCTTCATAAATTTTTTCCTCCTTAATGTGTGCTGAATACTAGTGTTGCGTTTCTTCGGCCTATCCTACAGCCTGCCAACTCCAAAAAATTTTGCACACAACTACTCACTCCCTGCACATCCTTGTGATATAATAGGCATGTATAGGGGAAAGACTACTTATTACATAGCAGTCGCGTGCATAATCGCTTCGCAAAGAGAATTATAGCACAAACCCTATACTTTTTTATGCACTTTTTTCTTTATTTTATGCTTTCATAAAATTATGCTTTCATAAAATTTTCATGCACTCTCTGAATCATCTTCATATCCTCATGCTACAAAGCTAACTGCATATTCAGCACCTTTAGTGATAATATTCACCCATCAATTTTTTCATTCAGGAGGCATTATTCACAATGGGAGTACTCAATCACTACAAAGATCTATTACCCATCACAGAAAATACACCACTCGTCAATCTCGAAGAAGGCATGACTCCACTAATTCCCCTTCCCAGAGTCAGCAAACGTCTCGGAATCTCCCTCTACGGAAAATTCGAAGGCTGCAACCCCTCAGGCTCCTTCAAGGATCGCGGAATGGTCCTCGCCGTCGCAAAAGCCCTCGAAGACGGAAAATCCGCTATCATCTGCGCATCCACCGGCAACACCTCCGCCAGTGCTGCCGCCTACGCCGCATCTCAGGGCATCCCCTGTTTCGTCCTCCTCCCCGCCGGAAAAGTCGCACTCGGAAAACTCGCACAAGCCCTCATGTATGGCGCAAAAGTCATCGCCGTAAACGGAAATTTTGACCGCGCACTAGAGCTAGCCCGCGAAGGTGCAGACAAAACCGGCTGCGCTATGGTCAACAGCGTGAATCCCTACAGACTCATCGGCCAAAGATCCGGAGCTTGGGAGATCTGCGACGTTTTGGGCAAGGCTCCAGACTGGCACGCTATACCCGTCGGCAACGCAGGCAACATCTCCGCGTACTGGGCGGGCTACAACGAGTACAAGAAGCTCGGAAAAATCTCCTCCCTCCCGAAAATGATGGGCTTTCAGGCTGAAGGTGCAGCTCCACTCGTATACAACAAGCCATGTCCGAATCCTGAGACAGTCGCCACAGCAATACGTATCGGGAATCCCGTAAGCGCACACTTGGCCCGCGCAGCAGTCAGTGAGTCCGGTGGAGAGTTCAACGCCGTGACTGATGAGCAGATTCTTGAGGCACAGAGAATTTTGGCGGCAGAGGGTGGAGTCTTCGCAGAGCCGGCATCATGCGCACCACTTGCTGGACTCCTCAAGCTCAAACGCGCAGGCAGACTCCCCGAAGGAATCACAGTCACCATGATTCTGACCGGTAACGGCCTCAAGGATCCCGATACTGCTATGTCTCAGGTCGGCAAGCCCATAGAGATCAACGACACTCTTGACGACTTGATGAGGGTGCTGGAGGCCAGATGATACGCCTGAAAGTTCCTGCTACTACCGCAAATTTGGGGTCTGGCTTCGACACTATGGGTATGGCTCTGAATCTCTACAACCTGTTCACGGTGAAGGAGCTTCTGCCTGCCGGAGAGTACAAGAGCGAAATTTGGGGTGAAGGTGTCGACATCCTGACTGACGCGAAGAAAAACATGCTGGTCACCAGCTACCTCAAGGCCTGCGAAATTTGGGGGCAGACTCCAACGGGATTTGCTTTCGAGAGCTGCAATGCTGTACCACTGAATCGCGGGCTGGGCAGTTCGTCAACAGCAGTAGTTGCCGGCGTGATGATCGCGAATATTCTCGGCGGCTCAAAGCATGACGAGGCAGAATTATTGCGGGTTATGACTCTGATCGAGGGGCATCCGGATAACGTTGTACCCTGCTGTATCGGTGGAATGACTGTGTCGTGCTGGGACGGTGAGTCGCTGCGCTACGTGAGGCTGCCTGCATTGCCTGATGACCTGAACGTGATTGCTGCTGTTCCGGATTTCGAGGTGCATACTGAGGACGCAAGAAGAATATTGCCGGAGAGTGTGCCGTTCCGTGATGCGGTGTTCAACGTGAGTCATGCGAGCCTGCTGTGTGCTGCGTGGGCTATGGGACGCTGGGACTTGCTGCGTGTGGGAATGGAGGACAGACTCCATCAGGCGCACAGGGCTAAACTTTTTCCGGGCAGTACCGGAGAAAAATTCTTCAGCGAGATCACGAATCACCCTGACTGCGTGGCTAATGCTCTGTCTGGCTCTGGGCCTACGATGATTGCGATCGTGCACGGGAAGGCTGGAGGATTGGCGGAAGCTATGTGCAGAATCTTCACTGACGGAGGGGCGGGCTCACACTTTTTTGTGCTGAACTGTTCGACAACCGGAGCTGTTGCTGAGTAAAAATTACTTTCCCTGTAGTTTTCTCGTCGGCATTCTTCCTGTCAGCAAAGTAACAAAGAATCCCCTTGCCGTTTCTGACAGGGGGATTTACTGTATCTATAGAGCTTATTTCATCATGTCAAACACTGCCGAACCTGCTGCAACCTTCCCTGTAACCATTCCTTGAAGCAAACCGCTGGTGTATGCTCTGCCTTCATGAGCCTCAAGAGAGCCGAGTATTTCACCGGCAGCATACAGGCCTTTTATAGGTGTGCCGTCCTTGCGGATGACTCTGAAATGCTCATCAGCTTTGACTCCGCCGAAAGATACATAGATTGCCGGCATTGCTCCTATTGCGTAGAAATGCTCTCCGGTGATTCCGCGCAAGTTTATGGAGCGTCCGACGTCCTCATCTTTTCCGGCTTTGCTCATAGCGTTGTAGCGTTCAACAGCTGCAGGGAGTTTCGGAGTGTTTATCTTGGCCGCTAATTCCTCGATTGAGTTCGCTTCTGTAACTATGCCCATCTCGAAGTAATGCTCTATGGGCTTGTGCATGGCTCTGGCGGTATCGTCAAACACAAACCAGCCTCTTCCGCCGTTCTGCGCCCTCAAAGCACGCGCAGGAATCGTGAACGGCAGAGATTCATCAAAACGTTCGCGCGGATACACCTTGCTAGAGCTATGGGGAGGTAGCACGCTACTTAGTTTACTTTTCCCCTTTCTTACTCTAGAATATTTATATTCCAAGTAATTTTATATAGCAGTTAGACTTCTGCGTTACCAAAAATGTATATTAACTCAACGGTCTTTGAACCGTTCTAAGGTTGTCAAGTTACCTATGTGCCGAGCGCATAAAAAATTGTCAAGTCGGCAGCGGAGGTGCAGGCAGGCAGTAAAAGTAATCGGATGAGCATACAGCTCTACCGGATAGAGGCGAGTAAGCACGCCCCAGTTAATAAGGGTATTCTGGAGTGGAAATCCTCAAGTCCAGACGCTAGGCCATATACCAAACTTCACTGAAAGCCCCTGCCTTTAGGCATGGGGATGCTTACTCACGAAACGATCACCGCCCTGATACATTGCCGGAGCTGCTATGTGTATGCGTGAACGTACCGGACTGTAGTCGACAAACTCAAGCCCTCTGCTGCGGAGTTCCTCAATCATGTCAGCTCCATGACGGTGCATTATCAGGGTGAATACAGGGTTGTCGGTCATGTATTTACTGGAGGGATTCGCCAGAGCCATAACGTTATTCTCCGGAGCGTCATAGACTCCGTTTTCCCGCTGTAGGCTTGTACCTGCAACGTTCATCACTCCGGCAGCAAGCAGAGAAGACCCGCCGAGCTGACTCTGTTTCTCGATGATGAGAACTTTTTTCCCGCTCTCTGCTGCATGTGTCCCGGCAGACAGTCCCGCTATTCCGCCTCCGACAATCGCAATATCCACATCGTAAACTACACTCTGTTTCTCCTGTTTAGGCTGAGGCTTCATGTAGCTGTTCACGTCAAGGCCTGCTGCTGTGATCGCGTTACGTACAGCATTGATTACTGCGCGGCTTGTGAAGGTTGCTCCGCTCATTACGTCAACTTGCAGTGATTAAGCATCCAGAATGCGCTTCGGAATTTCTGTGACTGCCCGGTCAGAGATTCCCTTAGTCTCGATGTGCGAAGTAACTTCTGCCTGAGTGAGGACTCCTCCGTCTCCGATTTTGACTGCAACGTTTACTGGTCCGTTATGGCCTTCAGCAGTACCGTTGAAAGTTTATTCTGAGAAAGATGTTCCAAAAGTCAACGCTGCCGAGAATATGACTGCTGTTATGAATAATATTGTTTTCTTCATAACTTTAACCTCCTGTGAAGTATTTTAACACGGTGTCAGAATAAATTATATGCTTTGCTAAACTCTTGTCAATGAAAATTCTTCGCATTTGACAGCGCACCGTTTTTGTATACAATGCAGCTCAATACTAACGTGATGTCAGGAAAGGAGTGCTTAAAAATTCCAAAGGGGTCTGCTGAGTTGACCAGAGCCAGAAAAGAAGAGATTGTTGATGCCTGTGCTGTGTTGTATGAACGAATGAGCTTCAGGGACATCACAATAAAGGACATTGGAGAGCATACATCTTTGAAGAGATCAGCTATCTACAACTATTTTCAGACGAAAGAAGAAATATTCCTTGCTTTGCTCCAGAGGGAATATGAACAATGGGCTGAAGAGCTTACCCTGATTACGGACAGCCGGGAAGCCATGACGGCCGATGAGATTGCTGGAGAGCTTGCTCGTTCATTGGAGAAGCGTGGAAGGATGCTGAAACTTTTCTCGATGAATCATTTTGACATGGAAGCCAACAGCAGACTCGAAAATCTCACAGAGTTTAAGGCTGCTTACGGCAAATCAGTAAAGGCAGTAGAGAGGTGTATAGCGAAATTTTGCCCTGAAGTTTCGGAACAGGACAGGCAGAGTTTTATTTATGCATTCTTCCCGTTCATATACGGCATTTACCCCTACACTGTAGTAACGGAGAAACAGCGTAAAGCTATGAGTGACGCAGGAGTAGATTTTGTGTACCTGTCTATCTACGACATAGCATATACCTGCGCCAAAAAGCTCTTAGGAGTTAAAGAATAAGGCATCAGTAACAAGCCTCAATCATCCCACTTGTCGTATTTGTGTATGAGCTGTATGAACCTGCTGTTGAGCGACGATCCCGGGAAGCGTTTCGACATTTCTGGGTTGTACGTGAGGGTGATTGTGGTGTACTTGTCGGGAGTCCACACGTTCCGGAGCATGATTTTTCCGGCGACTCTGTTGTTGACGGTCGGTGTCTCTCTACCTGAACCGTAATAGGCATTGTAGCCCTTCTGTACAGCCTCGTAAAATATCCGGTCATTTTCAGCGTTGCCCATGCTCTGAAGGTATACGGCTTTGTTCTTGAGAATCTTCTTGTTGTGGAAGCCGAAGATGAACGTTGCCGGATAGCCCTCGAACATTCCGGACATGGTTAGAGTCTCTTTGCGTGGAGTGAGGACGACTGCGCCGCTTTTCTGCATACGTTTTTGGACTCGTTCGTAGCTCAGGCCGAAGGTGAGGGACATGAAGGCATCGGCACTGTTTGAGGCAGCATAGCCACCAATCGGCAGGCATAGTATCAGCAGCAGAATACACATGAATCTTCTCATGCACTGATTCTCCTTTCCACAGGTTCAGGGATTTCTCGGCCAAGAATCTCTGCGGTCTCTATCCATTCAGCTATCACGGTGCTGATGTTTCGGATGGCTTCTTCAGGGGTTGACCCGTCAGCCATACATCCGGCAAGTTCAGGAACTTCGACAATGAAACTGTTATCATCGTCAGACCAGTAAATTATCTTGCTGTATTTGTCCATTAATGTGCCTCCTGATATTTATTGCAGTCTGTATTTCCGGATAATATCCCGTACCTGCTTGACTTGATAGGGTTTTGCTTTGTTCCCGTCAGGCTGTATGTTGATGATTTCTTCTACACCTTCCCGCCAATAAATGAAGTGGCTGCCTTTGGTGCGGTGTTCAAAACCGAGATAGTCAAGAACTCTTTGCAGGTCAGTAAACAGAATATTATTGTCTCTTTCCGAGTCCAACACAGGCATTAATATTTGAGTATAGCTGTCATCGCTAAAATTCCCACTCAAGATATTTTGCTCTCTGTGCTTCGTTGCCGCTCCCCTGACTGAAAAATCCCTTGTACTGCCTTGAAGAGTTCCGCTTGATCTTTCCCGGCAGCAGCTCTGCTCTGGCTATCACCCTGTAGTTCCTGTCCAGAAACAGCATACTCCCTCCAAAGTCTACGTTATGGTGGTTCCTGTTCCGAATAACGACGTTCAGACTCCCGAATGAGTAGCTTATGCTTCCGTAGGACAGTCCGGATTTTCCTCTGATGGCTCCGTCTCTGATGACTGCTTCAGAGATTCCGCCAAGCACCAGCGACATAACAAACACTGCTATGAATCTATATGCTCGTCTCAAAGTTTACGCACTCCCTGTGAAAATATGGGTGTGTACATGATAGCAGATTCTCATGGCAGGAATATCAACACAAGCTATATCAAGTTACACACTCCCGGTGAATACTTGCGTGACATATGGATATATACATGACAGCAGGCTTATCAACTCAAGCTATATTCGGTTACACATTCCCAGTGAATATTTACGTAGCTTATGGATATATACATGACAGCAGGCTCACCAACACAAGCTATATACCCATCTCAAAAGTTACGCACTCCACGTGAAAATATACATGTACATAACAGCAGAAAGGAATGCATTTATCACGAGACCACCATTTTTCCCAATGATGATAGACTTGCTGGAGAAAAATATACTCATCGTCGGAGGTGGACACATCGCCTCACGCCGCGCACTCACCCTCCTCACCTGCGGAGCAACTCTCACCGCCATCAGCCCAAACTTCTGCCCAGCCTTTCCACAATCCCAAAACATCACAAGAATTTCCCGACCCTTCCGCCCAGAAGACCTCACTCCCAATTTCGCCCTCGTCATCGCCGCTACCAACTCCAGACCCGTCAACTCCCTAGTACACTCCCTCGCAAATACCCTCAACATCCCCGTCAACGTCTGCGATTCTCAGGATGAATGCGATTTCTTTTTCCCCTCACTCATCAATCACGAAAACGTCGCTGTCTGTGTATGCTCCGCCGGAATTTCCGCAAGACTCACTAAACGACTCTCCGATAAACTACGCAGGATTTGGGCTTCATGGGTCAATGACGAAAATTTCTCTGTGCTATAATTACCCGCATTCATAGATTATGCGTTTACGACTGGTTTTAAGTATTTTGTTGTACTCGTTTGTATGCTATAATGCCTAGTATCCAGTTATTAAATCACAAAATTTAGGAAGCGCGGGCAAAAAACTCAGGTGCTTTGGCTCTGGGATGTAGCGCGCAGTACGTCTCTCCGGAACAGAGAGCGAAGAGTCTTGTGGAGGTTTGTTCCTCTGCATTGGTATCGTATGATATTTAGTGTAAGAACTCGCCTGCGAAGCAAGAAGCCCAAGAGCTTTAACATTGGGTAGTTCATCAGGGGTATCACAAAATTTCACATGTCGTAGATTATGCATGTCCATATAATTGCACGGCAGTTCGGGAGGAATATTGTTTGAGATCAGATCGTGAGAGAACACGGGACTTTTACCCTTACCAGTACCAAGACAGCAGGGGCAAAGCTGTTTCCCGCAAGAAAAAGCACTCAGGTGTATCGTTGTGGTTCTGCTGGGGATTCAGCGTTATAGTGGCAGCAGTGTTTGGGATTGCATCGTTCCTGATGTTCTCTGCGGGACATTTCGACATATCCCCCGACACATACGAAGGCGCAGCTTGGGGAGGCAATGACGGCGAAGAAAATTTCATCTCAACAAAAAGCCTCGTGCAGGTCGAAGTTACAGAGCTTGATGTTCCATCCGAAGTGCCTGACCCCGAAGAACTTTATGCTGAAGCAAGAAATAACATGATGGAAGAATTTGGGCCGTTCCCTAAGTATTTATCGAACTACGAGAGCATAATCTTGAGCGTCACTGAAGACGGTACTGACCTTCCAGCCAATGAGGACGAAGAAGAAGACATCATAGAGGTCAAAACCGCACAGGCAGCTCCCGAAGTTCCGGTACTCACAGAGCAAGGGCCTTTCTGGGTCAAGCACGTGGTCAAGGGCGGAGAAACACTCTCAGACATCGCTAAAGACTACGGAAATATCACAGCTCAGGACATACTCAGGGCTAACGGACTCAAAGACGCTAACAGACTTTCAGAGAACCAGCTTTTGTTAATCCCCAACGATCCCAGCAAAGTAGAAGAAACACTTGAAGAAGTCCGCATCCGCCAAATCAGAGTCGCAGCCATTCAGGAAGATGGCAAAGTCGAACCCATCACCACAAAGAATTACGTTGTGACTCAGGGTGATTCTTTATGGTCGATCGCTAACTCCCAGAACATAGAGCTTGATACTCTCGTGGGCAGCAACTCGTTCAAGACATCCGCGAGGCTCAGGCCCGGAGTTATCCTCAGGATTCCCAATCAGGACGGAATATTCTACGTCATGAAGAAGGGCGAGGACATCGAGGCAGTCAGCAAACGCTACGGAGTCAGCATGAACAAGATCAGGCAGGTCAACGTGACTCAGAACATCGACGCGCTCAGAGCAGGGGACGAAATTTTCCTGCCAGATGCAAAACCCGAAAGCGTCATCGAGCATAAGGACGTGAAACTTGCTGAGGTCAAGAAGTCATCATCTCAGGCCAAGCCAGCAAAAACTGCTCCCAAGACTGCCGCAAAAGTCGAGAAGCCCAAAAATGGCGAAGTTGCTGTGCGCAGAGCAAAGGGCGGATTCAGGTGGCCGGTCATGGGCAGAATCAACAGCCCCTTCGGCTGGAGACAGCACCCCATCACGAGACGCAAAGACTTCCACACAGGCATAGACATCAAGGCAGACAGAAATGACCCCATAAAGGCAGCAGGCAGCGGCAAAATCGTGTATTCCGGCTGGATGGGCGGCTACGGCAAGGTGTTAGTCATCGAACATCCCAATGGGCAGTCTACTCTGTATGCACATTGCAGTACGTTATCAGTAGGAAAAGGAGCGAGCGTATCATCAGGTCAGTTAGTCGCCAGAGTAGGGACTACAGGACGTTCAACAGGCCCGCACTTACATTTTGAGGTCCGCAACGGTAACAGCCCCGTAAACCCGATTAAGTACCTGAGCAGATAATATGTCGAAATATGTATTCATCACAGGCGGTGTAGTATCGTCATTAGGCAAAGGAATCACAGCAGGCTCAATCGGAACACTGCTCAAGAAACGCGGTCTTAAGGTCTCGATCCTCAAAATAGACCCGTATCTGAACGTCGACGCAGGAACTATGAATCCGTTTCAGCACGGCGAAGTGTTCGTGACGGATGACGGAGCGGAGACAGATCTGGACTTGGGACATTACGAGAGATTCATAGACGAGACTCTCAGTGAGCGCAACTCAATCACTACAGGCAAAATATACTCCAGCGTCATCAAGAAGGAACGCAGAGGCGACTATCTCGGCGGGACTGTGCAGGTTATCCCACACATAACGAACGACATTCAGGAGAGAATTATTCGTGCAGGTGAGGGACTCGATGTCCTGATAGTCGAGATCGGAGGAACTGTAGGCGACATTGAGGGGCAGCCCTTCCTTGAGGCCATAAGGCAGATGGCAGTGCGTGCAGGACGTGAAAATGTCGTGTACTGTCACGTGACTCTGATACCATACCTTGAGGCAGCAAAGGAACTCAAAACCAAACCCACACAGCACAGCGTTCAAGAACTCCGCAGAATAGGAATACTCCCGAATATTCTCGTGTGCAGGACTAGCCGCCCGATGGATGACGGCATGAAGCACAAGATCGCGTTGTTTTGTGACGTACCCCCTGAAGCAGTGATAGAGGTTAGGGATGAGCCGACAATCTACAACGTTCCCGCAAGTCTGCACCGTCAAGGAGTGGATGACCTGATACTCCGGAATCTTGGCCTGCCCCTCGAAAATGAGCCTGACTTGAGCGATTGGCACATAGTCTCGGACAGATATATGCATTCCCCTGAAGAAGTGAAGATTGCTCTTGTGGGCAAGTACGTCCAGCACAAAGATGCATACTTGAGCATAGTTGAGGCACTTCATCACGCAGGAATAGCCCATTCCGTGAGAGTCAATATAGTGTCCGTAGAATCTGAGGACATCGAACACACTGACCCTGCGGAGATTCTGAGCTTCGCTGACGGCGTACTGATTCCGGGTGGCTTTGGTGCGCGCGGAGTCGAAGGCATGATTCTCGCGGCCAAGTATGCGCGTGAAAACAATGTGCCGCTTTTCGGGATATGTCTGGGAATGCAGATGATGGTTGTCGAGTTTGCCCGAAACGTCTGCAAACTTCATGACGCTCACAGCAAAGAAATGAACCCCGCGACTCTGCACCCGGTGATTCACCTCATGGAGGAGCAGGAGAATTTGCGTGACTTGGGCGGGACTATGAGGCTCGGAGCGTACCCGTGTGACCTCGTTGACGGGACGAACAGCGCGAAGGTTTACGGGACACTGCATATTTCCGAACGACACAGACACCGTTACGAGTTCAACAACGCATATCGTGAGCGGCTCGAGAACGCTGGGCTTAAGGTTGCAGGAGTGTGCACAGAGCGTAACTTGGTGGAGATAGTCGAACTTCCCGGGCATGTCTGGTACGTGGGCGGGCAGTTTCACGGAGAGTACAAATCGAGGCCGGCAAGACCACACCCGTTATTTGACGGCTTCATAGAGGCAGCAGCAAAGTATATGCGAGACAGAGCAAAGGAGGCTAAAACTTCATGAAGGCTGTAAAAGTTTATGTGCTGGCGTTGATTCTGGTGTTCGTGTTCGGTGCATCAGTGAGCATTGCGTCGGAGGCAGTGCCGGATCCGGACATCAGCGGAGGTTCTTCGCGCCAGATGATGGAGAGCATCGAGAAAATAATATACGGTTACGTTGGGCAGGGAGGAATCATCGACAGACTCGCCAAAGTAGAAAGCGACCTTTTCGGGCGGAGTCTTCCCGGTACGATTGCGGAACGTCATGCGGCGATTCTGAACTTTCTGGACATCGGCACAGAGGAACAGCCTTCCATGATGTTCAAGCTCGGTGTTGCGGAATGGGTCGTCGACAAGAAAATACGCGCCTCAGAAGCAGCAGTCAGGCGACTCGAGGACCTGGAGACGAATCTAACCGGCTCTTCACGTTCAGGAAATCCCATAGTGATGCGAGTGGAGAGTCTGCTTGCGACACTGGTCATGGACCCCGTAACAGCACAGCCCGTAGTTCTGCCGTCAAACACAGTGATGAAGTTCAGGTTTATGGACGAACTCAGCCCCGGCACGTCAAAAGTAGGGGATTTTGTGAGGCTTGAGCTTGCGAATGACTTGGTCGTGAATCAGCATCTAGTAGCACCTGCTGGATCGTTATTGCTCACTGAAGTCCGGAAGGTCAAACGTCCCGGAATATTCGGTATACCAGGCGAAGTCAGTTTATCCTTCAACGAGCTGAAGCCCTTAGGACCGCAGAGGCCTTCTGTAGTTGTGGGCAAGGCATCGGAAAAAGCCATCAAGGATGCACGCAAAGCCGGCGGTCGCGGTGAAGGTGCTGTAGTCGGAGCTGGAGCGGTGAGTCTTGCTGGAGCGGCATTGCTTGGGCCTGTGGGACTGGTCGGGGGTGCGTTCATTCGCGGGAACTCGATCAAGATCACTGCGGGGTCAGTTACGTTCGTGCAGACTTCGGGCGATATTGTTGTGTCGGGATACCCTATACCGGTAAGCCTCCAGAGCAATGTACCGTCATTGACAGCCCCAGAACCGGAACAGCCTGTGCAGGACGGAAGCGGCTACAACCCAAACAGAGACACTATCATTAAGGGCGATGTGTTCAACAGAAATGCATACGGAGCTCCTACGAACTCCGGGACAGTCCCGTCAAGGACAGACGGAGATTTTGTGCTGCCTCCTGAACAAAGTGTTAATTAGCCTGAGAGTTTTACTGCTCGCCTTGATGCTCATCGGGGCGGGTAATTTTTTGCCCTCATCATCATATTCTGCCGAGTTATCCCCATCAGAGAAAACTATACGCCTTCTTGAACGCTGGACGTGTTCGCATTGGGGGCAGGACTGTTTTGTGTGGGTGGTGCATTACCCCGAAGAGATAGCTGACGCGTGGACGGAGTCGGAGGCAGTCAGGTCAGGCATGAGTGACTCTGAACGTGAACGGTACAGGAGAAATTTTGTGTCCGAGCTGGAGCTGGAGAAGTCCGAGACGTTTTTGGTGAGTGTGTACTCTTTCGGAGCTAGGCCGGTGAATCTTTCGCCTGTGAGGGATAATGTTTCGCTGTTCACAGGTTCGGGAGAGAGAGTGAAGCCCACACGATACGATTCGAGTCTGGATAACCCTTCAGGAGGAGTAGTGCAAGGATTGGTGTTTTTCCCGAAGCAGAATGATAAGGACTATGTTATCGGGATTCGCGGCATGGACAGCAAGGAGAGAGTATTTGCGTTCGAGACTGTGAATAATCCTGCGCCAGAGCCGGCCAAGAAGAATAATGACGTTGTTGTGGTGAACCTCCCCAAGAAGAAAACCAAGCAAGCCCCAGTGATTCCGGCCAAGAAG
>JAFTBT010000014.1 GCA_017455085.1 Synergistaceae bacterium | reverse complement strand
GTGGTACGACAAGCGCAAGCAGCTTTAGTGAAAGATTTTGCCGGAGGTCTGAGAGAATCGGGCTTCCGGCTTTTTGGTGAGTTTTGTGGGTTTTTGCGTGAACTAGTTGGTGTAGAATGCTCCTCTGACCTCTCCCGTTTCTAGTAATATGCTGCTCTGGTTAAAGGTCGTTAATGCCTCGTCCATGATGTTCTTCACGGCTTGCGACTCTGTGTCCAGAAACACACACACTAACGTTTTCTCGGAGAGCATCGCTTTCTTCTCCTCATCGTACCAGCACCCTTCAGCTTCGTAGAACGTACACCCTCCTGTATATTTCTGGACGATCATGAACATGACCTGTTTTGCTTCGCTCAGGCCGTAAGTCGGCTGATTAGTGTCCTTATCGTTCATGCCGAGATAGAGTGTGTATTTAGTCTGCCTCTCTGTCCCGAAAATGTCTGTGGAAAAATCCAGCTCATTCACGATAAATACTGCTGCAACTGCCATGAGAACGATATATATTGCGGTTAATATCTTCTTCTTCACATGAATCACCTCCTTTTACTTTATGATGATTCTAATACACGTTCATGAATACGCGTAAATTTTTGTCTGCCGAGAAAAATTCATGACCACGTAAAATATGATGAGTACTATTTTTGAGAGACGCATAATTTTGTAAAATGGGTTTACATTTGCATACAGAGGAGTCTATTTTTTGCGGGGAGTATGTCTCGCTATGAAATATGCTGCTTCAGTCGTGATGATTATAGTACACGTACAAAAAATCATGCTGTTCGTGATGAAAATATACCGTTTCAGTCGTGATGATTATAATATACGCACAATAATTCACATAGAGGTATTTTTATGACAGGAAAAAATGTAGCAGTTCTTTGCGGAGGAGATAGCCGCGAACGTGATGTCTCCCTCAGAAGCGGTAAAGCCGTATACGACGCACTCATCTCCGCACACTTTCACGCAGCACTCGTTGACCTCAAAACCCTCAACGAAGCCGAAACACTCTCTCACTTTGACGGAGCATTCATCGCCATGCACGGAGACTGGGGCGAAAACGGACAGCTTCAGGCAAAACTTGAGGCTATGGGCATCCCTTACACCGGCTCAGGCCCCAAAGCTAGCTCCCTCGCTATGAACAAATGGCAGGCCTGCAAACTCTTCTCACAAGCCGGAATCTCTGTCCCTGAAGGAATATTACTCCCAGCAGATTTTGACGAAATACTCTCACGTCTCGGCCACAACGTCGTCGTAAAACCCTGCTCAGGAGGCAGCACCGTAGGCGTTACAATCATAACCGGACTCACACGCAGAATGCTGGATCATGCTGTGGATTTCGCGAAAGGCAGCTACGACTCCGACATCATGGTCGAGCAGTACATACCTGGCAGAGAACTCACATGCGCAGTCTGGGAACGCAACGGAAAGCCTCAAGCCCTCCCAGTCATCGAGATAGCTCCGCATTCAGGTTACTACGACTACACCAACAAATACACTTCCGGTGCTACGGACTATGTCGTTCCAGCGCATATAGACCCAGAAATTTCTGCACACGTTCAGGATATGGCCGTCAAAGCTCATGAAGCTCTGGGATGTTCAGGCTACAGCAGGGCTGACTTCAGGCTCTCTCCAGAAGGCAGGGCCTATATTCTCGAAGTCAATACCGCTCCGGGCATGACTGCAACGAGTCTCGTTCCCAAAGCGGCACAGGCTGTCGGCGTGAGTATGTCCGAGTTCGTGAGTGAGATCATGCGTTCGGCATCAGACGGTAAAGCATAAATTTCGCTAGGGGGTATCTGAAAGCCTTACCCTGCTCCCTATCGTGGCTATCTTTATGTAGTACGGGTCTCCGTTTCCTGTTATGGTTATGGTTGCTCCTTGAGAGAACTTATTCGTGATGTGGGAGTAGTAGACGATTTTGTTGGGGGCATTCCATTCGTAACTACAGCCGGAACTCGCAGGAAATGTCTCCGTGAATTTGTCTCTGTCTGCCTGCTTGACTATGCTTGTCTCGCTTGTGTTCCACTGGATATACATCTTGTCGGGCTCTATCTCTATCTGGAAATGAGTCTGAGTCTTGTCTGCCTTGAGCATGAGGCTGGAGAGTTTTTTGGCCAGCCTTTCCGCTTCATGCTTAGGAGTATGTGTAGTGAGAGTCATGCTGAGAGATATCTGTGCCGCTAGAAATGCCAGCAAAGCAATCCCTATACTCAGCTCTACTATTGATACTGCTCTGCGTTTCATAGCTTTCTCCCTATGATTACGTTCAAAAATTTGTTGTCAGCTCCTTGAACTCTGATATAGTGCTGCCCGTTCGTTCCTTCTTCAGTGACGACAGTGCTGTCCGCTGAAATCAATTTCCATGATGTCATATTTCCTTGCAGCAGAATATTTCCCCTAATGTTATAGCACAGTTTTGCAGTTGAGGCACTATAACTACAGCCATGATTCGCATTGAGCTTCGGGACTACATTCGTATTACTCTTCAAGCCATTCCACACTTCAATGGTGTCCGTCTTCACCTCAAACCATAATCCACGCTGAGCTATATTCTCCCTGCTGATGTGTCCCTGAATAAATGCCGCTACCCTCTCTGCTTCACGTTTGGCAGTCTGCTGTCCAACTGTTGCCGAAGTCAACGCCATAACTCCCGCCATGATCGACATGATAGTTATAGCAACAAGCACCTCCGTCAACGTAAACGCTACTTTCTTCATACTAGATCACCTCCTTCACGCGGAGTATCAACTTGAAAATCACCTGCCCCGTCATCGCCCTCATAGACACCGGCAGCCTGACCTCACTAAATGCCCCGCTGCTCTTCAGGCCTTCAGTCATAGCGAGTATAGCCCTCTCATCATTCGCCTTCCCGTCAATCACTACAGTAACTCCCGTTGCAGCATTCCGCGAAAAATCTGCATTGTCCAGCTTCACACCGGCAGCAAAATGTTTCTCGATTGCACTCATGATCTCAAGCACAGGTATATCGCCCTTCAGGAAGTTCAGAATCCGTTCGGTCTCCAGCTGTCTTTTCTCAAGGTCAGCATTCCTCCGAGCCAAAGCCGCCCGCTGACTCATCAGGTCAGTGTTCGAGACTCTCTTATCCTCCAGAGCCAAATCAATATCTCGTATCCTCATCCACGCAAAAGATATCGTGCCTATCGACAGCATCACGAATCCCACAAGCAGCCCCCAGAATACCAGCCTGTTCGGGTTGAACGAATACCTTCTGCGCTCAAGCTCAACGTACTCCATCGGGCGCAGGTCAAGTTTCTGTGTCTCCTCCTGATTCCTGAGAGCCAGACTCTTGGCCGCAAAATACTCGTCCGTGATATTCACCACGTTCATGCCTGAGTCCGGACTTATCTGGAAATTCAGCCCCGCAAGAATCAGTTTGCTCACCCGCACGTGCCTGTATGTGGTCTCGGTGAACTGCATTGTGTTCAAGATGTCCTGCGCACCGCTGAGATTATTGGCGGACCTGAAGAAAATTCCGTTTCCCTCATAGACTGCAATAACTGTGTCGGGGTTCGCGAATATGCTCAAGCCCTCCTGAGCCTCCGGAATAGCCCTCAGCATCGAGAAGCTCAACGGCTCAACAGCACCGGCGGGGAGTCCGGCTTTTCTGGCGATGTCCAGGATTCTTTCGACGGTGTCCTTTTTTGCGGCAACGGTGAGAGCAGTGATATCGGCATTCTCGTTGTTTGTGTCGGCAGGAGTGATCACGCGCAATGTGTCGAAAACAGCATCATCTCTCGGATACGGGAAGTACTCGTCAAAATTCAGGTCTATAGTTCCGCGAACGTCATCAATGCTCATGTTTGGGAGGCTAATCATGCGTATTATCGTGTCTCCGTTGGGAAGGCCTATCATGACCGGTTCACGAAGCCTGCCGATGAGTTTGTAGATTTCGGTAAAAGCGGCCTCCAGCATGTCGAAATTCTTGATGGTGCTGTTCTGTATGCAGCCCTCCATTAACGGGACAGTTTCCTGACGGACAGGGTTGTTGTCCTCGTCAATCTCCAGAAATCTTAGGCAGTCGTTATGAATCGCGAGGCCTGCGGAATTTCCCTGCGCGATATTTTTCCTGAAAGATATAGGCATTATTCGTACCACACCTCCTGAAACGTTAGGGGCGTAATCTTGTAGGGGATGACGGAAGAATCTCGTGAGACTAGGACCTGATACATGAGTTTTTTGCCGAGTCCCTGTCTCGGAGAAAGTATCCTGACCAGAAAACGGTCTGCACTCATAGGCGGAAAGATTCTCTGCGGGATAGGAACTGCGTCCCAGTAATTAGCCGATGTTTCATGAGCAGCATAATCTACCGATAGCAGCGTGTAGTTCAGGTTGTAGATATATACCTGATTTACGTCGTCAGAGTATACACGTGTCCCCCTGTGAAAGCCCACAAAATTATCTGCTATTATGCCTGCGTCTGTTATGCCTACGTCGTCAGCAAAAGCTATAGGTGTCTCTACCGGAGCAGAAGTTATATGGTTACTCTCGTCCTTCAGTTTCGTAAAAGCCAGCTCCAGCTTCCTGTCCATTGAGAATCTTCGTGCGGTTGCTTTAGTCTCTTCGGCGAGGTTTTCAGTTGACGTTGTGGAGAAGAAAAACACCTGCGCCATGATCATCGTAGCCGCCAAGAAAAACACGCACACATTCACCAGTGATGCCCCTGCTCTTTTCCTGAACGGACCGGCCGAGTCAGACGCACCTGATCTTTTCCCGAACTTTGCCCCCCAGTCAGAAGCGCAAGTATTACTGAATCTGCACACCTTGCACAAATTTTTATCCCTCATAATTTCCGGCATCCTCCTTAAAGTTATAGTGTTGAATGCTGAGTAAAACAATCCAGGCAGTCCTGCATCAATCATTCTATTCACGCTCACGCTGTCGAACACAACCGGTTTTCTGTCCTCATCATCCAGATATATGATCTCAAGCGAAGGCATTATCCCCGCATATTCCCATATGAGCCACGCATAAATCAGGCTTTGCGACAACGGGACAGCTATATCACTTTTCGCGTACCCCTTGAACTCGAACAGTCTGGCTTCGACTCCGTCTGGGTTGAACATCAGAGCGTCATAGCACCCAGTAACTACAAGACTCCCTTCATTGGGAAAATCATACTTTGCCTGTAATTTCTGCTCCGGCCGGAGAAACACAGCCCTCACAGCTCCCTCCGGATGCCTGCTCAATGAAGGTATTTCCGCGAAGAAGTCCGACATAGCGTCCTCCCAGACTTTCACGCCGCGAGCTGCCGCCATGATCTGCCCTTGAGAATACTCCCCTGAATGCTGCTCCATGAACGGCATGAAGATTCTTTCACGCATAAATCTCTCAAGGTCTGCCCTGTTTCCTGAGACTGCACGGACTGCCTCAGCGTGAAGATGGTGCTCCGGATTGGCCGCTGCCTCGAAGAACGGACGAGCGATATTCCTGTGGAACATGGAGCCGTAATAGTAGCCGCTGCCCTTGATGCCGACCTGCCAGGCGTTTTTCTCGTGCATGTGTATCTTGTAGCCGAACAGTGCCGGACACCTTTGGCAGAGTGCGATATCACTTGCGTTTGCGTACACAGTCCTGAACATTTCAGCGTAAACCTATCACTACGTCAGAGCCGTTTCTTGCGGGATAAGCCCTGAAGGAGTCTTTATGCAGGTTCACGAACGCCAACAGGCCCTCACGCGATATCGTGATACCTTTTCCGGCCAAGAGGCTCAAGAGTTTTTCTGAACCCAGAATGTTCATCGGATAGCCCTTGAGGAAGCTCATAACGGCATCTTTCAGCTCGGTAGTATCGGGAATCACTACTGGGGACTCTTGAGGTTCGGGCTTGGGAGGCTCTGGCTTTGTGAGCAGTACATGCGCGGGCTTTGGTGGTGTTGCGTGGGATTTGGGGAACAGTCCCGGCACTAGGTCTATGCTCCTGATGAATGCACCTGCGTCCTGAAGTTTTGCTGTCCTGCTGCCGGTTATGCTGTAGAGATTCACGTTGCCGCTGGATATTTGGTTGACGAGTGAGGCGAGTGCGTACCAGTCTATGCGTGAGTCGCTGTCGAGTTCGAGGACTCTTCCGCCCTTGCTGCGAAATTCTGCGAGCTTTGCGATGAACTTCTGCCACGTTGGTTTATAGGCTCTCTTGTCCATGATGTATACGCAAGAACTTCGTGGGTATTCGTCCAGATATTTGCAGCATTCATTTGCGCTTGCGGATGCAGTAGTCGCGGCTTTGGGAGCTATTGTGCAGAAAGCGAAGGTTTTTCCGCCGAGAGTAGCAACGAGCTTGATGTACTTTCCGTAGCCTCCGAGAATCTTCACGTCATTGTGTGATGTGAGCCATTCGCGCAGTGCAGTGGTGAGGTGTTCGGAGTTAGGGGGCCAAGCACTTGGGACGGACTGGATTTTGCGGGATTCTTCGTCGTAGGCTTCCGTGATGGAGTCGATGGCCTCACCGTTACGGAGGGCTTGACGTGCGAACCTGAGGACTTCTCGCGGTGAGATGCCTTCTGTGAGAGTATTTGCCATTCTGGAGAGCAGCCAGTGGTATTTTTCCTCCGCAGTGTCAGGGAATTTTGCGGCGATTCTGTCGTGGATGAGCTGTTTAGCTTGGGAGATTGTGCAGCCCTGCATTATTATCTTGCCAGCTTCCAGACGCTGAACGATTGACAAGTTAAGTGCCGGACGAAATATTTCATCCCAAACATTGCTCTTGATGAAACACAGAGGCAGTACTCCGGATATAGTATTCATCATGAAGGCCACAGAGTCACCCCATACTTCTATAAGCTCTTTGTTGTGCTTCATGTTGTCCAGCTCGTCAAAGCAAATAACCATTGGGATATGAGCATACGCTAACAGACTTCCCAGAGAGATTATGATGTTCTTGGCGAAAATCTCACATGCTGTGTCGTCCAGTTCAGAGGCCTCACGTAACGGCAGGCCAAGTGCTTGAGAGTCGTCCTCATCGAGTCCCTCACGCAGCCACTCTAGAATATTCTCCTTCGTGATTCTGTCGTCAGTGCCTAGATACCGCACAATACACTTCAGAAAATTCTTGTCTATGCCCTTCAGGTCGTGTTTCAGGTAAAAATTCAGGTCAGTATCCGGTACGCTTGTGAAGGTGTCATCAATTCTGCGTTCACGGTAAGCATTCATGACCTCATCCATCAGCATATCGAACTGTGTGCGGCCTTCGCTGTGCTGGTTGTTCATGGAGAGCATAATCTCAGAGAGTAATTCCTGATGTAATCTCTTGGGGTTAGTGAACGTCCTGACCGCAACAAAAATTATCTTCCACGCGTTTTTTCGGATCTTGCGGAGGATTCGTGAAAGAATGTGTGTCTTTCCTAAGCCTGCCTCACCGAAAATCAGCCCTGTAATAGGCAGTGAAGGCTCTCTGCGTTTTGCTAGTATGAGCTGTTCGATCTCTGCTGATACTTCGCTGTTGAGCTGTGATAGATCGGGACTATTATTATCCCACGGAAGAGGATCTGACGACGATATGAACGGGTTATCAGCATTAAGCTGCTCAAATATCTTTTTATCTTCCATGCCAAGTTATTAACCCCATCAATATTTTGTTCTCGTCAATGAAGGAGTCCCGAATCTCGTCCTGTGTCAACTCGGATTCATCAGCCCGAATTACGCGTATAGTCCTGTTGTCTCGCAAAGCCCGAATCATTCCGTCAAACACCTCACGCGGCCAGCCGAGACTCCTGCGTAAATCGCAAATCCTCACGAACTCCCTGAACGTATGCAGCACATCATACGCCGCACGAAACTTCGCCTGTGTGAACTCATCCGGCCTGAATGCCTGAACCTGCCTGATCTCACCAACTGCCTGATTCCCAGCACCACACGCAAAGAAATTCACCTTATACGAATCCTCAAACCTGACTCTGACCTTTCCGGCGTTCACCATGTCCGTCAACAGTGCAAGAGCTTCCTTCTTCGTGAACGGCTTCAGTGCCCTCACAAGCTCATTCAGAGTCATGGGCTTACCATCAGAGAGCCACGCATACACAAATTCTTCCGGATCGAGCGGCTTGAGTATGTATGTCCCGCGATTTTTGCGTATGACGAAGTTTTCCTCAAGTACGGGCATGAGTATTTTCCTGACGATCTTTGCGGAAGTGTTGCCCTTGATGTACAGCTTATCCCGAAGGTCTTTGCTGAGTGATGAGGCTACCTGCGAGAACACGATGAACCCCTTGTGCTTGTCAAGTATGCGTTGAACTTCGTTGATAATGTCTTGTGCGTATTCTGTCATGAGTGAAATTACACCCCTTACGATAGATATTTAGTTATTCTTGGGAACAGCTATAATTTTATCGTATTATTCCCACAAAAAGGCAGGTATTCTTCATGTGTAACAACCCAGAAATCACTCACATACCCATACCCGAAAATGCTCACACATCCGTAAACACATCCACACCCACACCCGTAAACACACCCACACCCGTAAACACTCCCACACCCACAGCCACAAACACACCCACACCCGCAAACACTCACACTCCCACTCCCGAAATCTCTCCAGCACCCTCAATCACTCACACACCCGTAATGCTCTCCGAAGTCCTCGCACTCATCGCCTCACATGCCCCCAACACCCGCATTATCGACGGCACACTCGGACTCGGCGGGTACTCCGCTGCTTTTCTGGAGACCTTCACCGACTCTGTTGTGTTTGGCCTCGACCGCGACACACAAGCCCTCACTTTCTCACTCGACCGCCTCAAACCCTACGCAGACTCCAAACGATTCACTGCCCTTCACGCAAATTTCAGCCACCTCGCAGACCTCCCACAATGCAGAAATTTCGGTGTCTACGTTTTCGACTTGGGGGTCTCGAACATGCAGCTCACCCTTCCGGATCGGGGCTTCTCCTTCCAGAACGACGGTCCACTCGATATGCGCATGAACCCTTCCGGCCAAGAAATCACTGCTGCGAATATCCTCAGGGACTCGGACGAATACACACTAGCAAAAATCTTCTGGGACTACGGCGAAGAAAAATACTCCCGCCAAATCGCACACGCCATCAAGCTCTCAAGCACTCCCATCACCACGACAGGCCAGCTCGTGAATGTGATTCGTTCCGCACTCCCTCAGCCCGTCCAGCGCAAAATGGGCACTCATCCCGCACGCAGAGTCTTTCAGGCCTTAAGAATCTACGTCAACGATGAAGCACACGAACTCGAAAAATTATTGCTTGCTCTTCCTGAAGTCTCACACAACGCGCTGGTAATCTTTGTGTCGTACCACTCACTTGAGGACAGACTCATCAAGCACACGTTCAGGCAGTGGAAAATTGACGGCAAAGGTGAGATTCTGACTCGCCATCCCATATTACCAAGTGAGACAGAGACCGCGATTAACTACAAGTCTCGCAGCGCAAAGTTAAGGGCGTTTTGTCTGAAAACGTACTAGGTATTTTCTGCATAATGTGTTATTATTCAATCCACACCAAAAAATTTTACACAAATCCGGGGGCGAGGAGAAATGCATAAGGACAACCATGTAACTGCCGTCAAAATTGGGACGGGCATTAAGTTTATTGTTGCCTTAAGTGTTTGTGTGGGTCTAGTGATCGGTCTCGGGATATTAAGATTTCATGCGGCTCGGCTCGCGTATTATCTTGAGTCCGTAAACCAGTCCATACAGCGATATTCAGATGAGGAAGTC
>JAFTBT010000013.1 GCA_017455085.1 Synergistaceae bacterium | reverse complement strand
GTTAATGCTTGTGCCATGAGTGAGTATTATCTGTGTGTAAATCATCACCCGTTAATGCTTGTGCCATGAGTGAGTATTATCTGTGTGTAAATCATCACCTGTTAATGCTCGTGTTGCGAGTGAGTATTATCTGTGTGTAAATCATCACCTGTTAATGCTCATGTTGCGAGTGAGTATTACCTGCCAGCAAGCCCAAACCCGTTTATGATTCTGTCCAGCATCTCGTCATACGTATTGATGTACCTTCCCATCGCTCCGAATGCCCGATTCAGAATTATCATGTCCATCAATTCCTCGTCCAGATTCACGCCAGAACATGCCTGCCGCTGAGAGTCTATCTGCGCACTCACAGTAGCCTGAGTCGTGTACATCAGCTTCGCACTCGCTGCTTCTGCCCCTATCTGCGAGAGCATCCCGTCATACACTCCGCTCACAGTCAGCGTATGATTCTCAAGTATCTTGTTGAAGTTCAGCCCGACCATTCTCGACGCATTCGTGCCGTCACCGCTGCCTCCGGTCATTCCCGACACAGCCAGCCCGTCAGCATTTTTCTTCCCCATTGCTGCGCCGATAAGCGAGGGGTCTGCGCTGACTCTGTCCGTAACACTGAGTCTCTCCGCTGCATTTGCCTTAGTGCCTAGCGCGTTGAAGAATGCCACTCCTGTCGTGGTGATGTCCCCTCCGACTCCGTAACCCGAATACTGGTACGCGTTCATGTGTTTCACCAGACCGTAGGCCATATCGTCAAGAGAGTCCTTCATGCCGGGAATTATGCCGTCACGAATTTCTTCGAGGGCCTTCATCGAGCCGTCACGTATGTGGTGCCGCACGGTTATGGTCGTAGCTCCTGCGCTCTTCAGGTTCAGCCACATGCCTTCGCTGACTTCGGACAGGCTTGTAGCACTGTAGCGTTCCCGTGAGTCTCCGGAAGTAGCTGGGATTCTTCTGGCCTTGTTGAACTTGTTATCGGACGACAAATACCGTACGTTGTTCAGCGTGAACGAAGCATCATTAGCGATTCCGGATTCAGGTATGTACGCAACTTCCCTGTAGCTGACAATCGGGTTGCCATCCGCGTCCTTCATGTCTGTAGCGATTTTCTGGTTAGCAGTGAGACCCAAACGCCGCAACACCTGCATATTCCCGTCAGCACTGCCCATCAGCGTAATTCTCTGGGCTTCACCTGCAACGTTGGCCGAAATCTCCAGATACCCATTATCCACGCTGGCATGTACCCATTGTTCTGGCTCCGTCAGGCCAAATTCTTCCTGATACTTTTCGTTGATCTTGTTGCGTATGGTTATGAGGCTGTCAGAACTCTCTACATCTATCGTGATCACAGGATTCTTGTTGACGATGCCGAGTCTTGCTGCCAAATCTCCATCAACGTCCGAAATCGAGAGCAGGTGATTATCTCCGGACTCCAGATAGAACTGCGTGATAGTGCCTGATGAGGATTTTCCGGTGGTTACTGTCATGTTCACGAGTGCGGGGTTGTCTGCGTTGACGGCCTTCAAGAAAGTATCGGACATGAAATCCGTGAGGTCTTCCACCGTCAAAACATGCTCTTCGTACTGGTTCATGCTGTCGATGATTCTGGTCTCTGTGCTCATGTCGGAACTGAGTACCCATTTTTGCAGTGAGTTGTTCCACGAGGCTGTGAAATCCACCTGATCGCCGGAGACTCCGACTCTGAAGGTGTATTTTTCTCCTGCTTCACCTTTCGGGAGAATCTCGCCCTCACCGAGTCCCTTGCTGGGGCTTGCCTTGAAGTTTTCGGAAGTTACTCGTGTTCCCTGAGTGCCTACCTGAATCCTGAACGACCCCGAAATATTCAGTGCGTCCTCCAGATTCGTGGGTTCTGTGCGCATGTTTACGCCGGTAAGTTCGCGCTTGGCCTCAATGAGTACTCCGAGCATTCCGGAATAGTCCGTAACCTCAAGGGGGGAGTCTTCTTCAGTCGTGAACATCAGGGCATAAGTAGCGGGGTCTTGTGTAGTCTGTAGTTCTGTGACAGAGAGGTTGAAGCTGTTTGAAGATGCAGCATCGTCTATGAAGTCCGTAAGAGTCTTTACGCTGAGTTCCGGTGTTGCTGTGTTTATAGTGAGGTCATCCAGAGCCTTGCCGTCAAGTTCTGCCCTGAGCTGCCAATTTCCGAAGTCGTTCATGTCGATTTTCACAGTGAGAATACTGGGTGTGCCGTCATCATTGAGAGTCCTGAACTGTATTTTACGTGGTATGTCCTCAGAATCAGCATTGAGTATCACGCCGCTTGATGTCGTATCTGATGAAGTACTGAACGCCGAAGTCCTCACCGCAAATGTCTCCAGGCAGTGTGCATTTCCTCCGCCGGCCGTCCACTCGATTCCGTTTGCGACCCTGTCCACAATGAGCTGGTATGTCCCGTCCGGTCCGGTAGCCAGAGCATCAGCCACGTCCTTATTGCTCACGATGTCGAACTCGTTATCGCTGACCTGCACGTCATAGTAGACTTCTCCGTCCCACATGAAGGCATGTGCTGCGAGTTCCCTTACTTTCGTACCCTGCACTAGTACTTTGCCGTTGACGGACAGGAAAAATTCTCCCTTTATGCCGTCGTGTTCGCGAGGCTCGTTGTATGAAATATCCATCATCTGGGAAAGTTTATCTATGAGTAAATCTCGTTGGTCGTACAGGTCATTAGCATTCTGGTCAAGTGCTTCAGCTTGGGAGATCTCAAGATTCAGGTGTGCCATGTCGTGGAGCATAACGTTCGCTTCTGCAACTGCCTGCTTGAGCTCCATGTTGATGGACTCGTTGTATGTGTCGAAGCTGTTCACCAGATTCCCCAGCATCAGGCCAAGAGAGTTTGCGGAAGTTACTAGGGCTTGACGCGCTGAAGTGTCCTCAGGAGTCTGCTGCAAGGTCTGTATGTTCGTGAAAAACGTATCCATTGCCGAACGAATCCCAGAAGATGCCGGCTCAGATATGTAGTTCTGAATCGAGTCGTACAGGTCAGAGATTTTTGTCCAGTAGCCTAAAGCAGCCTGTGCGTCCCTGAACTGGAAATCCAGAAATTCATCACGTATACGCTCTATGTCCGTGATGGTCATGCCCTGCCCAAGCTGACCCACATGCGGAATGTCTTCGGGTGTTACTGTTCTGAAGACAGCTCTTTGTCGGGAATAGCCTTCTGTTCCCATGTTTGAGATGTTATGCCCGACCGTCTGCATACCGAGCCGGAAAGCGTTCACTGCATTTCTGCCCATTTCGAGGCCGCCGAAAGTACTGCTCATAATTTTTTACCCCCTAAAGTCAGCCGAGCCAGCCTGCGAAACTTTGTCGCCGTTCAGCCGTTGGAACTCTGAGAGCAGCATAGACGTAAATTTTTCGTTCTGGTCAATCAGGCCGTTAAGTATAAACATTTCACTCTTTAACACAAAAATGGACTGCGTGAGTCTGTCCGCAGCCCCGTTGAATAATGCCCTTTCGTCTTTCTCCATCTTAGCGGCCAATGATCCAGCTTTGGGTTCGCAAGAAAACTTTGCGGCTAACTTTTTGGCCAGATCACTGCGCCGGGATTCTTCAGTCTGAGCATCGAAGAATATGTCACGTGTTTCGTCCATAAGGGCATTAACGGAGTCGATATCGCGTTCAGACATAGCCGCACGCTGTTCACGTATGGCATCAATCAGGTCATCTATGCAGTCAGCTTCACC
>JAFTBT010000079.1 GCA_017455085.1 Synergistaceae bacterium | reverse complement strand
CGCGAACAAAAACGCAAGTACTGCAACAATATACTTCCTTGTTGCGCGCATGAATATTACCTCCTATTGTGTGAAAGAGTTAGTGATGCCTAAAGCAGGCTGTAACAAAAGTTGTTTGGATTGCGCATAGTATATCACTGAATAACATTGTGATTGTTTGTAGACGATGATACTGCATAACTGCCCAAAACTTGCAAGGGGGATTTTTTCCGCGTATAATGCAGCCAATTTCATAATACTAACATTGTGGAAGGAGCGGGAACATCAACCCTCTCCTTCTTTTATTACAGGACTAAATCATGGACGATAATTTTTTGCATTCTATTGAAAATATTGTTACAGGTTTGGGCTATGAATGCGTTCACACCGGAATCAAAAACGATGCCGGAAAATTACGCCTTCAGATTCTCATTGACACACTCGGCGGAATCAACGTAGACGACTGCGAAAAGGTCTCAAAGCGCGTCAACAAGTTCCTAGACGAAAGCCCAGACATCCCAGAGACCGGAAAGGGCCGCTACTATCTGGAGGTCAGTTCTCCGGGAGTCGAAAGGCCGCTGTACAAGCTCAGCGACTACGAGAGATTTTCAGGCAAGGAAGCTAGACTCAGGCTCTCCGATCCGATCGAGGGCAGAAAAACCTTCACAGGTATCATTATCGGAATCAACGAAGGGTGTGTTGAACTGCAATGCGAAGATGAGAATTACAACATACCTTTCACGAACATAAAGGGGGCAAATCTGGTATTCAGGTTTGACAATGACAAGCACGACAAAAAAGGGAGGAAGAAATAATGCGTTTGGGACACGACTTTATCAGTGCTCTTAATGCAGTTTCGGAAGCACGGGGACTAGATGCCGGGGTGATAATCTCAACGCTGGAGACAGCATTATTATCCGCATACAGCAAGTTCCACCCCGGCGAACAGAAGACAGAGATCCGTATACTTCCAGAAACAGGAGATATTATCGTCAACGAGATTCGCAAAGTTGTTGAGGAAGTGGAGAACAAGGACACAGAAATTACTCTCAGGGACGCAAAAGCTATAGACCCTTCAGCAGAGATAGGCGGAACAGTCAAGATCGAGCGCAACCCGGAAAACTTCGGACGCATCGCCGCACAGACAGCCCGCCAAGTCATCACGCAGAGACTCAGGGACGAGGCAGTCAAAGCAGAGTGCAGCGCGTTCAAGGACAAAATAGGCGATATGCTCAGCGGAGTGATCTACAAAATTGACGGTGACCAAATCATCGTGAAGCTCAATGACAAAGCCGAAGCAGCTCTCCCGAAAAAGGAACGCATCAAGGGCGAAAAATATACTCTCGGTGCAGTGATGAAGTTCTACGTTCTGGCAGTCAATGAACACGCAAAAGGCCCAGGCATCACCGTCTCAAGGACACATCCCGGACTGTTGAGGCGACTCATGGAACTGGAGATACCGGAAATCCATCAGGGCATCGTGGAGATTCACGACATAGCCAGAGACGGCGGAGCTAGAGCGAAAGTTTCGTTGACGAGCCTTGACCCGAATGTTGACCCTGTGGGCGCATGTATAGGCAACGGAGGCGTGAGGATTAAGGCAGTCAGCACGGAGCTTAACGGCGAAAAAGTTGACGCAGTACTCTACAGTCAGGACATGATGACATACATCAAGAATGCTTTAGTTCCGGCACAGATAGCCAGAATTGAGCCAGTACTCGACACAGAAAAGGCCGTTACTGTGTACGTGTATCCTGACCAGTTATCGCTTGCAATCGGGAAATCCGGGCAGAACGTGAGACTTGCAGCAAAACTCACCGGCTGGAAGATAGACATAGCAAAAATAGAGCCGGACAAGATGCCGACCCTCAAGGACATATTCAGCGACGTATTCCACAAGTAATAATCAGCACGAGAAAGGGGTAGTGCCATTTGAATAATAAGGTAAGAATCTATGACTTGGCCAAGAAACTCAAGAAGTCCAATAAAGAATTGATAGCTGTGCTTCAGGAATTGGGAGTAACAGTGAAATCACACTCCAGCTCGATAGATGAGGATACAGCGCAGGCAGTGGAGAACCTTTTAGCGGAGAACAACCCTGCGCAGAAGAAATCCCCTAAGCATTCACAGCCTCAACAGCCCAGACCGGAGCAGGCTCATTCGGATTCAGGGAGGCAGAATCAGAATCAGAACAGGCCTCAGAATCAGGGAAGACCCAAGAATCAGCAGAGACAGCCCCAGAATCAGCCACAGGACAGGCCGCAGAATCAGGGAAGCCCCCAGAATCAGAATCAGCCTAAGCCACAGAATCAGCCAGCCCCATCAGCTCCTAAGCCGAAAGTCAACCTGAAGGAACGCCCGCCAATCATCACGGTAATGGGTCATGTCGACCACGGCAAGACGACTCTGCTCGACCACATACGGCATTCTTCCGTTGCGGCACACGAGGCCGGAGGAATCACCCAGCACATCGGAGCGTATATAGTCATTCACGACAAGAAGCCCATAGTTTTCCTAGACACTCCCGGGCACGAAGCGTTCAGTGCTATGCGTGCAAGAGGTGCAGACGTTACGGACATAGTGATTCTGGTGATAGGTGCTGATGACGGAGTCATGCCACAGACAGAAGAAGCTATTGCTCATATCAAGGCGGCAGGTGTCCCTGTTGTAGTTGCTATCAACAAGATCGACAAGCAGGGAGCGAATCCGGATAAAGTACGTCAGCAGCTCTCGAACTTGGGCATATTCACAGAAGGCTGGGGCGGAGATGTCGGAGCAGTGGAAATTTCGGCCAAGAAGGGAATCGGAGTCGATGATCTGCTTGAACGCGTGTTGCTTGAGGCAGAAATGCAGGAACTCAAGGCTGACCCCGAAGCTAACCCCGAAGGCGTAGTGATTGAGGCCAGACTCGACAAGGGCAAAGGTCCGGTAGCAACAGTTATCGTCAAAAACGGAACGCTGAAGGCCGGAGACATTGTGCTGTTCGAGTCGACGTGGGGGAAAACGCGTGCGCTGTTCGACTGGGCGGGAAAAGGTCTCAAGCAGGCAGGACCGAGTACACCTGTGGAAGTTCTTGGCCTTGACGGAGTACCGAACCCAGGCGAGAAATTCGTAGTGGTCAAGACGGAACGAGACGCTAGGGCTGCGATTGACGAGGCAAAACTCAACGAGAGATCAGGCACTCAGGAAGTCAAGAAGGTATCTCTTGAGGATCTGTACTCGAACTTGCAGGAAGGGCAATTGCCGCATTTGAACTTGGTCGTGAAGTGCGATGTGCAAGGCTCACTTGAGGCGTTGTGTGCTGTTCTGGAGAAGCTGGCCACTAACGAAGTAGGAGTCTCGATAGTACACAGAGGAGTCGGCAGAATAGCAGAGAGTGATGTGATGCTTGCGTCTACGTCTAACTCGGTAATTATCGGCTTCAACGTGAGGCCTGACGGGAACGCGAAACGTATTGCGGAACTCAATGGGGTAGAGATACGAATCTATAACGTGATTTATGACGTAATCGATGACGTGAAAATGGCGATGGCGGGATTGCTGAAGCCAGTATTGCGTGAGGACACACTCGGCGAAGTGGAGATCAGGCAGATATTCCGAGTGCCGAAGGTCGGGAAGATTGCGGGGTCTCATGTTACGCGGGGAATGGTCAGGAGGACGGCGAGAGTCAGGCTGATTCGTGACGGCATAGTGATTTGGGACGGCAAGATAGCATCACTTAGGCACGTCAAGGATGAAGTTAGGGAGCTCAAGGCCGGAATGGACTGCGGGATTTCGCTGGAAGGGTATCAGGATTTCGAGGAGGGCGATGTTCTGGAAGTCTATGATGTGATCGAGGAGAAGCGTACACTGCAATGAGCAATAATCTTCGTATGTCGCGGATCAATAAGCAGCTTCAGAGAGAATTAGCGTTGATATTTGAGTCGCAGGTCAAAAAATCCAGCATGAAGGGAATAATCATAACCGGAGTGGAATGCACGAAAGACCTCATGAAGGCGCGTGTGTATTTTACGGCGATGGAACCCAGAAAGCGGCCGGGAATGCTGAAGGATCTTCGGGAGATAGCTCCTGCTGTGAGGGGGATGCTGGGGCAGACGATAAGGCTTAGGCGAGTGCCGGAGCTGGAGTTTGTGATAGACACCAGTGAGGATTACGGCGCAAGGATAGATGCAATTCTGGACAGCTTGGGATTCAGCAGCGATTACCGGACAGGTGAAGGCGGTGAAGAAGATGATGAATGACGAAAATGTAGAGTTGGCGTGTGAGAGTGTTGCGCGTGGTGATGACTCGACGTGTGAGAGTGTCGCGAATGGTGCAGTCTTGATGAATGAGAGTTGTGCATCCCACGATAAAGGGTTAAACGCTCGTCATGCCGTCGCGTTTTTAGGGGAAGCCGGCGTCGCGCACGATAATCAATTGTCGTTGCCCCATCCCCTAATACTCGCCTCAGACACCCTCAAGGCAAATCACACGTGGCACATCTTCACTCACAAAAAGGCCGACGGTGATGCTCTCGGCTCCGTAAACGCACTCATAGAGGCAGGGAAAAACTCAGGCCATTCCGTCCAGTGGTTCAGCCCGGACCAGACTCTACCCGCCGGATATTCATACTTGCCTCACTTCGCAGAGCATACTCACGCAGAATCTTGCGCCTTTAGTGACTTCGGAGTCCTGTATGTCTTTCTCGACTGCGCTAATGAGACTCGCAGCGTTCAGGGCTTTCACGGTGATACTAACTCCCTCAACATCGACCACCACGAAGACAACTCACTCTTCGCCCGCGTCAATTGTGTTGACGGAAAAGCATCATCCACATGTGAATTGCTCTACAGACTCTTCACCGCAGGAGGCTGGAACGTCACGAAAACTATCGCCGAGTCTCTCTACACTGGACTCTACACCGACTCCGGCAGCTTCTCATTCTCGAACACCTCGCAATTGACTCACATTGTCGCCGGCGAATTGATAGCTCTCGGTGCTGAACCCGGACACATGACAGACCTCATCACTCAGAACAAAACTACAGCAGGCTTCAGGCTATGGGGTCGCGCTATGTCCAGAATCAGAACTTTCGGCGAAGGGAATATCTTTGCGTTGACGTATATCACTCTCGATGACTTCGCTCAAACCGGCGCAGACAACACAGAAACCGAAGGACTGCCAGCAACATTAATGTCCCTAATGGGTGTGAAAATGGCCGTTACCATCACAGAACACCCAGACCGCAAAGTCCGCGCAAGTTTCCGGAGTCGTGAAGGCTCTCCGTTCGGTGCAGGTGAGATCGCAAGAATATGCGGAGGCGGCGGCCACGAAAGAGCTGCTGGTGCTACGGTTGAAGGCACTCTTGACGAAGTTATGAGGCACATTGAGGAGCTGTTGACTGCAAAATATCATGAACGCTCTCGTACTCATCAATAAGCCCGTCGGACTCAGAAGCACTAACTGTGTCGCAATCGTCCGCAAATCTCTCGGAGGGCAAAAGGTCGGACACGCAGGCACTCTCGACTCCACTGCGTCAGGCTTGCTCGTACTCTTGGCCGGACACGCTACAAGGTTCAGCGAGTACGTCATGGCTCTCCCGAAAATTTACCGTGTCGTGATTCAGTTCGGAGCAGAGACGGATTCGGCCGACTACTCCGGAGAAATCACAAGCTCTCCCGGATTCGCACACATGGACGTTGATGCGCTGAATGATGCACTTTTCGGGTTCGCGGGCTGGAGATTGCAGAGTCCTCCTCCGGTTTCGGCAGTGAAGATTGACGGTGTACCCGCGTATAAGCTCGCTCGTTCAGGCAAAGATCCGGAGATGAAGACACGCCCCGTATTCTTCAGGAGAATTGACGTGATTACACCCTACAATCCCGAAGACGGCACACTTGAGCTTGAAGTTCACTGCGGAAAAGGTACGTATATCCGGAGTCTCGCACGTGACTTGGGCAAAATTTCGGGGTGCGGCGCGTACGTCAAGAGTCTCACACGCACAGCCATCGGGAATTTTTCGCTCGCTCAGGCAGAATCTCCGGACGTTCAGGATTTCCGGCCCGTGTCTCTCTCGGAACTGGCAAAGAACTTCACGCGCATTTATGTCGGCGAAAAGGACGCTAAGAGTTTCACAAACGGCATGAGTATTTTATTGCGTCATGCTCTGGAGATTCACAGGGGAATCGCGCCAATGAACGGGGCTGTGTGCGTCGAGGGAGAGAGCTTTTTGGGATTCGGGACATACGTGGGCTATGACTACATACGACCCATCATGACGGCGGCCAAGTAATTCACGAACATGCTAATCACTATCGGAGCTTTTGACGGTTTTCACAGGGGACACGCGGAACTTTTCAGGCTGTGCAGGGAAATAGCAGGCAGTGATTGGGGCGTGGTGTCTTTCTGGCCTCATCCGGCGGAATACATGCACAAAATCTCGCACACTCTCTTCACCCTCAAGGAACGCGAACTAATCCGCAGAGTGCTGGACATCCCCAACATGTACACTCTGAGTTTTGACGATGCTTTACGGAATTTGCCGCCTTATGAGTTCTGGAGGCTGGTGCGTGAGAGATTCGGTGTTGACGGCTTAGTGATCGGCAGAGATTTTCACTTCGGGCGCAACAGGGCAGGCAACGCAGAATATCTTGCACGTGTCGCGAAACATGACGGCATTAACGCAAACAGAATACTCATCGCTGACCTGCTGGACAAGCCAAAATTCTCCAGCTCCATCGTCAGGGAACACCTCAAGGCCGGAGACGTGAAGGCTGCTGCGGAGATTCTGGGCTATCCGTGCTTCATCACAGGCAAAATCACGAGCGGCAATCAGCGCGGACGGACTATGCATTTTCCCACAGCGAACATCGACATCAACGGCAGAATCACACCAGCTTTCGGAGTTTATGCCTCTGCTGTTATGGTCAACGGCGAGATTCACTGCGGAGCTGTCTCTATCGGCAACAACCCAACTTTTCACGACATTCATGACGCGAGATTTGAGGTGCATATTCTGGATTTCGAGGGAGATATTTACGGCGAGGAGCTGCCTGTATTCTTTCTTGGCCGAGTCCGCGACATGCATACATTCCCAGACACAGAGTCTCTCATGCACCAGATAGCTGTTGACACACAGACATGCAGAAAGTTTTACAGTGATGCCCTCAACGTTCCCGAAACACGCTCATTTTTGGAGAGAGCAGCAAAGATTTTCACTGCACAAAACCTTACGCCTGAATTTATACGGCTGGTGTAGAGAGGCCATTATCACACATGACACACATGCAAGGAATTTTTCACTTCACACAAATTACACCCTGAGATTATGAGGCTGATATAGAACATGTATATAGATTCGCATTGTCATCTAAATTCACAAGAGCTTTACCCTAACGCAAGAGCTCTAATCACTCACGCACGCGATGCCGGAGTCAGCAAAATGGTCATTGTCGGGTGCGACTATGAGGACTCGTGTCAGGCACTGGCACTCGCTGAGGACTTCTCGCAGTTCGGGCTGTATGCGTCAATAGGCATTCACCCACACGAGGCAAAACGTTATCCGGAAATTCCCCAAGAGTTCAGCAGGCTCATCAAGCTCAACAAAAATAAACGCGTTGTAGCTGTCGGAGAAATCGGACTCGACTACCATTACGACCATTCACCCAGACCGGACCAGCAGAGAATGTTTGAAGCACAACTGGACTTTGCACGAGAACACAACATGCCGGTGATTCTGCATATCCGTGACGCTATGGACGACGCTATGAACATCCTGAAGTATCACCGAGATTTGCGGCTGCTCTTCCACTGCTACAGCGGAGGTCTTGAGTTTCTGGAGAGAGTGATCGACATGGAGGGCATGTGTTCATTCGGCGGTGCAGTTACGTGGTCGGGGAAAGGCTCTGACGAACTGCGCGAGGTCGTCCGCAGAATCCCCATCGAGAATATTCTTGCTGAGACCGACAGCCCGTACATGACTCCTTCGCCGTTCAGAGGCAGGCAGAACGAACCCGCAAATGTCCGCTACGTTTACGAGGCCATAGCTCAAGTTAGGGGCGTTGACGTTAGGGAGCTTGCGGCCAAGATCGCGAGCAATGCACAGAGATTCTTCATGTGGGAGGACGCGTAAATGTTCGAGTTCAGGGTAGTCGCTGAATGCCCGAAGACCGGCGCAAGGGCTGGAGAGCTTACGACTCCGCACGGGGTGATTCGGACACCTGTGTTTATGCCGGTGGGGACTCTCGCGTCAGTAAAAGCTATGTCTCCGCGTGAACTTGAGGAGATTGGCTCACAGATCATACTAGGAAACACGTACCACCTGTATTTGCGTCCGGGTGCTGAGATTCTCACGGAGGCAGGAGGTCTACACAGCTTCATGCATTGGGATAAACCCATCTTGACGGATTCCGGAGGGTTTCAGGTTTTCTCGCTGGCTAGGCTGCAAAAAATCACCGATGAGCATGTTCTTTGCAGGTCTCACATTGACGGCTCGCAGCTCATAATGTCGCCTGAATGGTCCATGAATATGCAGGGAGTCTTGGGCTCGGACATAGCTATGTGTTTCGATCAATGCACCCAATATCCCGCAACACATGAACAAGCTGAGGAGGCTCTCAAGCGTACGACTCTGTGGGCGAAACGTTCACGGGACTACTTCATGACGCACAACGACCCGCAAAAGCAGGCACTCTTCGGGATCGTTCAAGGCTCTGTGTATGACGACTTGCGTGTACTGAGTGCAGAAGAGATTATTGCTCTGGACTTCCCGGGCTATGCTGTCGGAGGTCTTTCCGTAGGTGAACCCCATGATGTCATGTACCACGAGCTGGATATTCTTGACGGCATACTCCCAAAACACAAGCCGCGTTACTTGATGGGAGTCGGCTATCCGCTGAATATCGTTGAGGGCATCGCGCGCGGAATAGATATGTTCGACTGCGTACTGCCCACACGCAACGGAAGGAACGCTACGGTTTTCACGTCTACCGGTCGGCTCAACATGAGAGGCCAGAAATTTGCGCATGATTTTTCGCCGCTGGATGACAAATGCGACTGCTACACATGCAGGAATTTTTCGAGGGCATATCTCCGGCACTTGGCCATTACCGGCGAGATTCTGGGGGCGCGTTTATTCACGTGGCACAACCTGAGATTCACGATACGCATCGCAGAACAGGCTAGGCAGGCCATAATTGACGGCAGGTATCCGGAATTTCTGGAGCATTTCACGAACACTTTTCACGATGAACATGAAGACGAAAATAGCTGCTGTTGACAGACTAGACCCAAGCCCTTACTTGATCGCACATGCCGGTACACTCATCAAGCAGGGCAAACTCGTAGCATTCCCCACAGAAACAGTGTATGGACTCGGTGCGGACGCTATGAATCCCGAAGCAGTGAGGCGCATTTACGAGGCGAAGGGCAGACCGTCAGACAACCCCCTGATTCTTCACGTGTGCTGTATCGCGCAGGCGGAGTCCCTCGTGTTCATGAATGACCTTGCACGAAAATTAGCCCTCAAGTTTTGGCCCGGACCGTTGACTATGGTGTTACCGGCCAAGCCCGAAGTTCCACTAATCACTCGCGGAGGACTCGACACCGCCGCAGTCAGATTCCCAGACAACAAGATTGCTCAATGGCTAATCTACTACGCAAACACCCCTATTGCTGCACCTAGCGCGAACCTCAGCGGCAAACCCAGCCCCACAAACGCAGAGACAGTATTAGCCGACATGAACGGCCGTATCGACATGATCATTGACGGCGGCAGCGTGAAGGTAGGCATTGAGAGCACAGTGATAGACCTCACGAATCCGGAGCGTGTGCTGCTGCTCAGGCCGGGGGGATTATCGCGTGAAGCAATCGAGTCAGAGCTGCATATGACTCTAGAGATTCCGGACTCACTCAGCGCAAAGAGATCACCCGGGACTCACTACAGGCACTATTCTCCGGCAATACCTGTGAAGATTTGGCACAGAGAATCAGATTTTCCGGAGTGTGATTACTCTTCGGCGGGGTATATCGGGATTCACAAGCCTATACAAGCAACAAAAAGGGTTGTCCTGTTCAGTGATTATACAGATTATGCACACGGGTTATTCTCTGCGTTCAGGAGGCTGGAGAAAGACGGCTACACCTGCATTATCGCTGAATGGCCCGAAGAAATTTCCGGCATATGTGAGGGACTCCGAGACAGGATATTACGTTCTGCGGGGGATTAACTCACAAAGCAGGTTATGTATAATAAAGCACAACAAATCCCGAAGGAGTGAAAAATTTACGGAATGATATGGATAATTTTAGCCCTGACTCTCGGCGCGTCTATAACCTCGATAATTCACGGAGTCTTTATGCTGTTCGGCTCACTCTCTATAACCGGCGCGGCAATTCCCGGAATCCCTTCCACAATGTTAGCAGTACTGCCAATCATCAGCGCAATCTTTGCCCTCATCGGCGGCATCATAGCCTTCAACCAAAGCAAATGGGGGTCTCTCTTCCTGCTGATAGCTACGGGTCTGTGTGTCCCCTCCCGTGATACATGGCTGTATGGAGGGCTATATTTCTTTGCCGGATTACTATGCTTTTTCCTGAGCGGCAGGAAACGTGACGAGTATCAAGACCTCTATGATGACGAATACGGCGACTCCGACCCCGAAGACTACCCGCAGGATTACGACGCAAATGCTGCACAGGATTTCTACTATCTTCCTGAGCCTGAGCAGTTCCAGCCGCATCCACAGGTGAATCCTAATGTAGGGCTTATCGGTGCGGATGTAGCTCCCCAGCCAAACAATGAGCCTCCAAAAGTACGCCGCAGAATGTCGAAGTCATGCCCAGAGTGCGGAGCTGTTGTGCCGCGAGATTCGTTCTACTGCCAGACGTGCGGGGCGAAGCTGTTCGTGGTCTCGGACACTCCGGAAGCCGGAAAATACTCTGCACCGGTGCTTGAGCATGAGCCGCTTGACGAGCAGGAGGATATGCAGAGCGTTAATGAACAGTTATTTGCGCCTTCGGGTGAAAATCCGCTGGAGAACTTTTGGAATAATGAGGACTATGCTGCTGATGAAGGCGATGAAGGCTATGATACGCCGCAGAATCAGGCAGCTCAGAAAATTAGGGCTTCAGTAAGCCCTGCGAGGCAGGAGGTATCTCGAGGAATGGCAGTGAAACGCAGCAGTACTTCAGCAAAACAAGCAGCATCTACATACGCGGACTTTTCCCGTTACGCAAGCAAGGGCAAAAAACGCCGAAAGTCAGCCGGCAAAAAAATATTGAGCATTCTGGTCTTAGTGGGAGCAGTCGGAGGAGCATTGTACTTCCTGCTGGGACTCCGGAAACTTCCGCCCGGAGACCTTCCGCCGATGGTGAGGCCTGAAGTCGTGAACGCAACGGACAACAACACGGACACTCAGCCGCCCGCACTTCCAGTAACTACACCAGCAGCAACAACGCCAAGCACTCCAGCGCCGAAGGAGATCGTAGCTCAGCCTGAAGTCGCCGTAGCTGAAAACATGCTTCCGAACTTCACGCCGGACCGCTCACCCAAAAACGGAGTCATCATCGGCAGCAACGTAAACGTACGCGCGGATCACTCGACAAGCTCAAGCAGAGTAACACGCCTCAACGTTGGCAGCAGGGTCGAAGTGCTGGGGACGTTCAACGTACCGTCAGGGCAGTATTCGGGAATCTGGTACAACATCGTGACCGGAGGACGTGAAGGCTGGGTGTACGGCAGGTATCTTCAGCCGTTAGGGTCCGGGATCCCTTCTGGGTACTCGAACGCATTGCTTAAGTCTTTCGGCAGCACAAGAAGCCAAATGATAGAGTCACTTGGCCAGCCCACACGCAGCACAAGCTCCACAGCAGAATGGCGGGGACTCACTGCGACAGTCAGGGGCAATGATATTACGAGGCTGAGGCTCACGAACTCAAGCAGGGAACTCCAGAACGGCCTGAAGGTCGGTATGAGTCTGGATACGCTCCGGCAGATTATGGGGTATCCTTCGAGCGTGAACGGCAGGACTCTGAACTACAACGAGAACGGAAAAACGGGACTGAGTATTCAGCTTGACAGCAAGAACATGATAAGCAACATAACCGTGAACGAAGTGCAGTGATTCTCGACAAAGCATTTCAACATCAACGAAGCACTTTAGGACACAAAGAAGCCCCCCGATTTTGCTGGGGGGTTAATTTTTTGGGCTTATGCCTGCCGTGCTGACAGAAAACTATGCTGCAAGATTCTTTCTGCTACCTGACGGGTTCAAGCAGGCCGTAGCTGTTTTCTCCGCGCTTGTAGACCACGTTAATCTCTCCGGTGGCTGCATTCTGGAACATGAAGAACTCATGCCCAACAAGCTCCATCTGCATAGCTGCCTCGACTGGATCCATCGGGTGGACTTCGACCTTCTTGACCTTGTCGACTGTGGGCGTGTCTGCTTCTGCTTCTGCTGCTTCCTCGATGCTGAACGAGAATGCTTCTGCTGTGCCGAGCTGAGCCCTGTCCTTGAGGTAGGAATTGTATTTCTTGATTCTGCGCTCGAGATTCTTCAAGGACTGGTCAAACGCCGTACGCATATCCAGAGCGTCTTCTTCTGCCCTGAGAATCACTCCATTGGCATTAGCAGTAGTCTCCACGTTAAAGCTGCCTTTGTGATGCGTTACGACAATCTGGCAGTTCAGTATCTTGCGGAAAAATTTTTCAAGGCGGGAGATTTTCTTCTCCATGTAGTCCCTGAGCTTGTCGTCTACAGTTGTTCCTCGTACTACAAACCGAACATCCATAGTGAGCACCTCCTGAAAAAAGTTGAAAAGTTGGTGAAAGTATTATACTAGATTTTAGTTGCTCATGCCCGCGCAATAATACCATCAATGTGTCAATACTTTATGCGTTAATATTTTTGAGGCTGGATCGTGTGAAGCTGCATCGTGTGAGGATACAACGTTTGAGGCTGCAACGTCTGAAGCTGCATCGTGTGAGGCTGGATCGTGTGAAGCTGCATCGTGTGAGGCTACATCGTGTGAAGCTGCATCGTGTGAAGCTGCATCGTGTGAGGCTACATCGTGTGAGGCTACATCGTGTGAAGCTGCATCGTGTGAAGCTGCAGCGTGTGAAGCTGCATCGTGTGAGGATACAACGTTTGAGGCTGCAACGTTTGAAGCTGCAACCACAAAATTTTTGAGACAATACCACCGTAGTTTTTGAGGTAATATCACCCGCCGTGTTTGAGAAAATTATTCCCTGCCCATACCTAAAGAAATAATATGCTCCAGCTCCTCAGCCTCCACATGCTTCACTTCACATTTTCCAATCTCCACAGGCACAACCATATCTATCACCCTGCCTCCAGACTTCACCGCCGTCTGCGCTATCTCCGAAGGCTTGTACTTGCTGCACACACTCGGAAGGTTATTCCTTTCCAGTGCCGCAAAAATCCTCCCAGCCGTCTCCTCACTGCACCAACCCATTTTTGCCGCAGCCCTCGCAGTTATCCCTATCCCCTCCGCAGTCGCAAGCCCGTGCTGTATCCCGTACCCACTCAACGCTCCAATCGCACTCCCAACAACGCACCCCAGCTTCAGCCACCGAACACGCTCATCATCTCCGGATATCTCAGCCCGAAACTTGATACACTCCTCTATGATTCTCTCTATGTTCTCAGAATCTACTCCCCTCTCGAAAATTCTGAACATCTCTTCACCGCTCACTATCGCCGTCTTCAATGCCTCTGACAGCCCGCTCCGGTACTCGTCATCAGGAAGAGTCTTCAGGCACTCCGTGTCACACAGCACCAGCGAAGGCATGTACGACATCCCCGCCATGTTCTCCCCAGCACTCAGATTCACCCGCGCATGATTCCCAGTCGAGGCCTTCACCATCGCCGCAAGAGTCGTCGGCACAAGCACAAGCCTCACGCCGTTCATGTACACTCCAGCCGCAAATCCAGCAGCATCACACACTACTCCTCCGCCGAGAGCAGCTACTACACAGTTCTTCGACAGGCCAAGTGCTGCCATGTCCTCCAGAATCTTCGCGATAAGCCCGAAGTTCTTCGTGTCCTCGTGAGAATTTATCAGCACCTCACATAACCGTAACTTTGTCCCTGCGGGCTTGGGGCATTCTCTGGCGTTCAGAATAACCTTCTGGAGATATAGGCCTGATACTTTCTCGTCCGTGATTAGTGCGATTTCACAGTCCTTATCGTCGCTCAAACGGAGAATTTCAAAGCCTATGCGTTCTACTAAACCTTTGCGTATCTTGATGCTGTATCCTGCTGAAGTCTTCACATGTGCGGGCATTGTCTCATTCCTGCCTTCCGTAAAAATCTATAACTAAAGCACCTCCCCAACGCTTCAACGTCAGAAAGGTGCTCTAATGTCCTGTGTATATGTTGTGATGTATTTAGAATATCCTCACGTCAGCCAAAGCGCATTTACCCTCCGGAAATTGTGCCAGCGGGTAAACATAAACTCGTAATAATACACTGATGTGAGCAATGAATTATGCAACGTAAAAAATACTCCTTCATAAAATCTTGAGATGCGAAAATAATCACACACATTCCCAGAAATGTCAAGCCATACCACACAAAAATACACCCCGCCGGTTTCGTCCGACAGGGTGAATATTGCCGAGTGTTGCCTAGTGTCCGCAGAGATTACTCCGCACTATTTTTCTGCACTCTTGGCCGCAATCACTGGCTCGTACGTCACGCCTTCCCTCAGCCACGGACAGACCACTATATCCTTCTCAGCAGGGACGCGCTCGATAAATGCACCTTCAGAGTCGTAGAAATCAGCTATATTGTCGTCTTCTGTCTCCTGAGCGTTCTTCGGGAACGGAATATACACAAGCTCCGCGCCTTCTGGAGAGTCCTCGTCAAGTTCCACAGCAAAATCCTGCTGGCCTTCAAGATTAGCCGTAATCTCCGGCATCACCGCAATCACAGCGTAGCCCTTCGCCGACAAGAATACTTTCTGTTCCGCGCTCAAGTCCGCAAACGTTCTCGGAGTTCCTATCGTGACGGAATTTGCCTCTTCGGATTCGGACTCTGAGTCTGCGTTCGGAAGTGTCCCGTTGTTCGAGATATACCCGTCTGCTGTTCTGGTTCTCCTTGCGGATTCTGCACCCTTCCCGTTGTTTGCCGGTAATGCTCCGTTGCTGGAGGCGTTATAGTGCGCGGGGTCTCCCTTGCTCGTGATGTTCGACAAAAGTGCTACAGTGATTTTGCCTTTCGCGATTGCTCCGAAATTGTCCAGAGTCAGATTCACCTTTGAGCCCTTTTCCAGCTTCTTGAGGGCTTTACCCTTCGTGTCTGCTGACTGCGCATTGACGATCACCTTTGCGAGTGCGTCAGAGTCTTTCACCTGAATCAGTCCGTAATTGATGTATCTGACATCCTTTGAGCGTATCCATGTGTCGCCGCTGAGGAGCGTTACTCCATAATCTCCGGCGTTGTATGTCGTTGTAGAATTACCTGCATCATCGACGGTGGTCGTACTCGAGACAGCTTCCGAAAGGTTATCGTAGTCTCCAGTATCGACTATTATTTGCTTTGCCGGGTCGTATCCAGGAATCTCCTCGCCAGCTTCATACGTAACTTCATCGCTCACAAGAATATCCATCGAGTCATAATTCACCAGCTCAAGCCCCCAGTCACTCAGAGTCTTTGTGTCCGTGTCTGAAGCCGTGTGTGTCCTGACGTTGATACTGCCGCCCTCGTTCCTCACACTCTCCGCAATGGTCTTCCCAGCCGTGAGCTTGAACGTGAACACATCGCCCTTCTGCACTGCCCCGTAAATGCTGACGGTCTTATCCGCAACTTTGGGCTTGTCTCCGGTGATGGCAAGCTCCGCCCACGCCTGAGCAGTCCCTACATCGTTGACGGCCGTAACCGCAAGATCCAGTGAAGCAAACTGTGTGCCTGCATCGTTCAGAGTCGGAGTAGTAGATACGCCACTGACTAGCTGAACTACAGAGCCCTTCTTGATGTCGAACGAAAGATTATGCGCCGCTAAGTTCGCCTCAAGCTCCTTGTTGAACTGCTCGCCGTATTGGCTGTACATGCTGTGCTTGATGATGTACCCGTACATGTAGTCCCAGAGTTCAGCGTCTCCGGTGAACTTTGCGCGTGCGTGGTGGAACGCCGTGTAGCCGTCAGCGCTGCCGTATGCATTATACAGTCCGAGCTTGTAGGTGATGGTCTTCGAGCCGTCAGCCTTGAACTTGGCCTTAGGAGTCTTTCCTGCGGTGACTCTCTTGGTGATGAGCTTTTTGCGGGTGTCATCGTAGCCGTAATCAAGTAACAACGCATCAGAATACGTGTCCTCGTTGAGAATGCTGGTGTCAAATTTGAAGTCCGCCAGCTTGGGGAACTTCGGCACTGTTTTCCCTGACACTGTAACCGTGAGCTGTGCTTTCTGCTTCGTGGTGGGGTTGGAGACCTTCAGCTTGATCTTGTTCTTTGATTCTTTGCTGGTCTCCTTGAGCGTACCGTAGATATACACACTCCCTGATACTGTGTTATTGCCGAGATAGTCAAATGAAGGCTGGTTTACCGTTATGACTATGCCTTCATCCTTCGGGGCTTTTGGCGTGTCGATGAGGAAGGGTGCAGGTGCCTTGACGTAGTACGCTGTGTCGGGAAGACGGCCTCCGCGTGAGCCTTCTGCTGCGCTGGGGTAAACAGCAGTCACGATTTCGGGCTGTGCCTTCTTGTCGGGAGATATAGCTGTGAAGAGTTGCGTTGTTATGTACTCGATTTCGCCGGTTGATGAGTCATCCTCAACCACAACTGAAGTGTCGGTAACAGTAACGTAGAAACTATCGGGGATTGCAGCGTACCAGTATTTTCCGCGCTGTTCTGTCTCGTAGTAGACGTATTCCCAAGCAGCAGCATTATCATCACCGAGTGAAGAGCTGAAATCATCATAAGCATAGCCGGATTCTGTCAGGCTGTAACGCTGACGCACACCATCCACAAAATAATACTTGACCTCAACGGGTTTGCTGTTCTTCGTCAGGAGGACATACTTGCGGCTTGAGTTTACTCCGGAAGAAAGTTCGAGGTTCTCGCCGCCCTTGTAGCTGCCACTGCCCTCTGTCTTCCACGCTTCCCATTCGGTGTAGCTGCTTGTGGTGTAGGTCTTGGAGTTCGAGGTGCTTGTGTCTCCGCTTATGTAGGTGTATTCGTAAAGAGATCCCCATTCCGGAGCGGAGTCATTAGGCGTAACGTTCAGCTTCACGGTTTTGCTTGCTGGCTTGCTGGTGTTGTTCTTGTTCCACGCTGAGACCGTCAACGGAAATCCTTTGTAGGCAAAATTCCCGCCGTTGAACGCAATTGTTACAGTGGTCTTGATGTTCTTATCGGCCTTCTTGTTGCCTGTGGCTATGTTGTCCTTAGAGTTGATGACAGTAACCCTGAACGGAATATTGTACTGTTTGATGTTGGCACTGGTCAGCGGAATATCTTTAGCCGCGCTCTTTGCTATGCCGTAAAGTTTAACTGTGTCCTTTGCATTCCCTCGACAGGTCCGGTGATCGTAGCAACAACTGTATCTGTTGATGTTCCTGCTTTGAAGTCTGCGGGTTTCGCCCACGTAACTTTCGGCTTCAGTCCTGCCGCAACTGTTCCGGGTGTAAACGTGAAAGGTGAATCCAGTCCGTTCCACTCGCGGCTGTCGGGGTCTCTGGGATCGCGTGAGTCTGAGTCGGGGGCTATGCTGGAGTCGTTGATGTCCTCTGTGGGGGCGTTATCGCCTGTTTCATCGCTTGTGATTACCCCTGAATTGTCCTTAGATTCGGCAGAGAAGGTTATATCAAGGCTTTGTTCAGGTTTGCCGTTTACTCCATACACAATCGGCGAATCTTTTCCGCGTTTCAAAGTAGCAATGACTGTTACCTTGCCGGCTTTGGCGACATAGCCCGTCAGCCTGAACCTGTAGGTCTTATTTTCCTTCAGGTTCGTAAGATCATCATTACTCACTTGTGTAGTCTCGTCATCTGCTGATACCAGCTTGCAGTTAGTGAGTGCACCGTCAGAGTTTACGACTGTCCACGCGATGCTTCCTACATTAGTAACGTAGTCGTCTGCTGTGCCACTTCCGTAATACGTAACATTTGTCCTGATGATGATGTTTGCGCGATAATCCGCCTTGACATCAACGCTATAGACGGTCTTATACGCTGTCGTCATGGATGAGATGTTGAAGCCCTCACCCCATGAAGGAACACACATCAACAAGAGCAATGCATGAAGCAATAATATGAATCCGCATTTTCTCATAAGAGT
>JAFTBT010000078.1 GCA_017455085.1 Synergistaceae bacterium | reverse complement strand
TACACCAATTCCCGCAGCCTGAATCATGCTCAGGTCATTTAGTCCGTCCCCGAACGCCATCGCCGACCTCACAGACAGCCCCAGATACTCCGCAAGCATACTCAAGCCCCCGCCCTTGTGCGCTTCAGGAGCATTCACCTCGATATTATTCTCGATTGAGGACGTGAACAACATCTTCGGCAGCACCACAGGAAACGCCTCCAGCAATCTCGCCCTAAGCTCAGAGTCCCGCGTATACATCTGCATTTTCTGCACACCTCTTGCTCCGGCAATCATTGATGGTATATCCTTCACCGGAGTCGACATGCCCTGTATGATTTTCGTCTGCCATTCCCCGTCAGTGATGGTGTCTATCCTGTCGTAACACTCCTGCTTCATGTATCGCGTGCCGTCAGCTATGCAGTCATACACCACCCCCAAATCATCAAGCACATGGCAAAACATTATCGCCCTCTCCACCGGCAAAAGTGCCTCAGCGAGAATCTTCGCGTTCTTCACGTCAACTATCTCCGCTCCGTTGAGAGTCACTGCGTAGCGCACGAAGTCCATGCTCTTCACGGCTTCGGGTACTGCATTCCACGCACGCCCTGTTACCGGAACTATCTCTATTCCCAGACTTGCCGCCTTCGCCAAAACCCTCAACGTCTCCGGAGTAACTTCTTTCTTCGTGTTGAGCAAAGTATTATCCAGATCGAACGCTATTATCTTAGTCATTCATGATCCCCCACACTCTGAATCCCTCATCTAGCCTCTCACTGAACGTCTGCATCGTCAGCTCGAAAGGCTCTCTGCTCGTCAAGTCTACTCCTGCCCTGCGAAGTATGTTCAAGCTGTAGTCACTGCCTCCGCTCTTCAGGAACTTCAAGTATCTTTCTACAGCACCCTCCTCGTGATTCAGAATCGCCGAAGAAAACGCATTAGCCGCCGTGAATCCTGTCGAGTACTTGTACACGTAGAATGCCGAGTAGAAATGCGGGATCCTTGCCCACTCGGTGCAAAGCTCTTCGTCAATTACCATATCCGGCCCGTAACACTGCACGTTGAGTCTCCGCCATAAGTCATTGAGATATTCAGGCGTCAACACTCCTCCGGACTCTGCATATCTGTGTGTCTCACGCTCATAGTCCGCAAACATCGCCTGACGGAAAAACGTAGCTCTCACCATGTCGTAGTAGTAGCTCAACAGCCATTTTCTGGACTCCGTATCCTGAGAGTGCTTCAGCAAATACTCAAGCAATAGTGCCTCGTTCGTGGTAGATGCTACTTCTGCGAGCAATATCGTGTAGTCCGCGTAAACCTGAGGCTGATTGCTGCGTGAGTAGTAGCTGTGCAGACTATGCCCCATCTCATGGACAAGGGTAAATACATCGTTAATCATGCCGTCAAAGTTCAGCAACACGTACGGATGCGTGCCATATGCTCCCCACGAATACGCCCCTTTGCGTTTGCCCTTGTTCTCGTACACGTCAATCCACCTGTCATTTACGCCCTTCATGAAGTTCGCGCAGTACTCTTCACCCAATGGAGCAAGTGCCTTCACTGCCAACTCCACAGCGTCAGAAAATGTGTAGTGCCTTTCCGGTTCGTGAGATATGGGCGCATTCAGGTCGTAATAGTGGAAGTCCTCAAGGCCAAGTGCATTTTTCCGGAGAGCTACGAGCTTGTGCATTAGTGTAGGTGAATATTCACGTGCAGTGTCGACAACGTTGCTGTACACGTCTTCAGGTACATTCTCGCCGAATAATGCCATGTCCAGAGAGTTGCTGTACTTCCTTGCTCTGGCGTAAAAAATATCTCCCTTCACTGAGCCGGCATATAGTGCGCTGATTGCGTGCTGGAATTTCGCGTATGTCCCGTAGATACCCATGAAGGCATCGCGTCTGACTCTCCTGTCCTTGCTGCGGCTGAACCTGTACCAGCGTTCTTCGGTGAGTTCTGTTGCGTTTCCGGCTTCGTCCTGAATATTCGGGAAGGGCATATCCGCATCAGTGAGGAGTGAGAAAGCATTTTCTGGAGCTGATCGCATTTCTCCGGCCTGTGCTAAAAGCTCTTCCTGTTCGCGGGGGAGTATGTGTTCACGTTCACGCAGTAACTTCCGGAAAAAGAACTCGTAGCGTGTGAGCTCGTGCTGATTCTTGATGCAGTCGTTGATGTATTCGTGAGGGAGTGCGAGAATCTCCGGCTCAAAGAATGCTGTTGCGGCTGAGTATTTCACCAAAAGGCTGTCTGCCAGGCCTGAAAGCTCCATAGGTTTGGACTCGCGGAGGTCTTCGTGGCTCTTCATGTGTGCGTAGACGTAGAGCTTTTCGAGTTCGAGTGATGCTGCTTCTTCTGCCTTGATGTATTCCAGCAAAATATCTGCTCCTTCACCGAGCCTGCCTGCGTAGGATTGCAGTGTGTTGATTCTTTCTTGGGTATCGTCAAAGGCTTTCTGCCAAGCCTCGAATGACGTATATATAGCCTCAAGATTCCACTTGTCTTTGTCAGGGATATTCTTTCTCTCTGGTACTTCGTTAGTTGTCATGATTCCTCCTAATAGTTATCGCAAATATTACTGATGCTTAAGAATTTTTGTTGTCTCATAAAATCCGCTGTCATTCTTCAGTAACAGCCTTCACATTCACGTGAGCTCAGCTAACAGTCTTTCAAGTTCAGACACCTCACCGTCATTGTGTATCACATACTCACACACAGCTATTCTCTCTCTATGCGGCAGTAAGAGACTCTCACGCTTCATCAGTTCGTCAACGCTCCAGCCTCGTTGTGATCTGCACCTTGCTGCTCTCAGTGAAAAATCTGCTGTTACGTACACAGTCTTATCGATCCATGCAGGTCTGCACGCCTCAGGTAACAACGGATATACAGCTCCGTCTATCACTTCATGTCTGCACGCCTCAGGCAACAACGGAATCTCCACAACTGCATCACTGAGATTCTTCGTCCTGTCCTGAAGTTCTGCCATCACCAACGGATGAATCAGATCGTTGCAGAAATCGCTCTCACTCTTCGACAAAAATATATGCTCCGCGATTCTGGAGAGTATGATTTTTCCTGAAGGGTCAAGAATCTCACTGCCCCATCTCTTCACGGCCAGAGCCTTCACGTCCTCACGCAGCCACATACTTTTTGCTATGCCGTCAGCGTCCAAACACTCACAGCCCAAAATTCCGGCCAAGACTCTCGCAGCTGTCGACTTACCAGAACCTATATCGCCTGTTATTGCTGTAACCGCCATACTTCTGTCCTCTGAAGCCTTTTCTTTCTCCGAATGTACCACGCCTGAATATGCCTCTGTCGTCCACTTCCTTGTACTCGTCCGGGATCTCCAGCAGGAAGCGCGATATCTCGTTATCCTTCACATTCCCGTAGAGCATTCTGGAGTGTGATGCAGTCATGTACAATTTTTCCTCTGCTCTGGTCATCCCGACATAACACAGCCTGCGTTCTTCCTCCATCTCGCCGTCCGGGTCTTCACTGTCCTCTTTGGGAGCGTGCGGGAAAATCCCCTCCTCAAGTCCGGCAATGAACACCACAGGAAACTCAAGCCCTTTTGCTGCGTGAAGAGTCATGAGTCCGACAGCATCAGCGTTATCACTGGCTGTATCCGCGTCAGTGAACAGTGCAGCTTCCGCGAGAGTCTCCCGTAAATCTCCGTCAGGCACTATAGATTTCAGCTCCATAACGTTGTCGATTCTGTCATCGTAGCTTTCTGCGTCGTAATTCATGAGGTGGCCTCTATAGCCCATATCGTCAAGCACATAGTCAACCGCAGCTATTATCCCTAAATCAGCAATCTCGTTCAGTGTCCGCATATGCCCCGCAAATTTCTGCATGGACTCGCGTGCTTTCTTGGTGCTACCCTTCCACGCTCCGGCCTCGACTGATGCCCAGAACTGCACAGAGTTATCCAGAATACCGGCTGCCTGTTCAGATATCCATGTGTTCCAGCTTGCGAGAGACTTCGGCCCTATTCCTTCGATGAGACTGCGGATCTTGGCGATTCTTTCCAGCGAAAAAGTATCTGCCGGATTCAGGGCGACTTTCAGAATAGACAGTACATCTCTCACTTCCATGCGGTCATAAAACGCGACTCCTCGTATGATTTTGCACGGGATGTTCTCAGTGATGAATGCTTTCTCCAGTATACGGCTCATAGAATTTTGCCGGTAAAGCACCACAATATCCCTGTAATTATAGTTCTGAGTCCTGCGTAATCTTGCAGTTTCCTGTACTATGAAATCTGCCTCCTGCAAATCGTCAGCAGTAATGGTCGTGTGGATCTTTTCGCCTGTACGCTTGGCCGTGTATAGATTCTTCTTGAGCCTGCGAGTATTCTGCCGTATAAGCCTGTTGGACGCGTCAAGAATAATCTTTGTTGACCTGTAATTTTCCTCTAGGATTATGGTCTCTGCTTTCGGGAAGTCATTTGCGAAGTTCAGTATGACCTCTATATCTGCACCGCGCCAGCTATATATTGCCTGATCGGGGTCTCCTACAACATTGATGATACATTCCCTGCCGACAAGATACTTCAGCAGCAAAGCCTGAGCCGCATTCACGTCCTGATACTCATCCACGAAGAGCCAGCGTATTCTTTCCTGCTCATTTTTCCTGACTGCACCGGATCTCTCCATGACCTCAAGCGGCAGAATCATAAGGTCATCAAAATCCACTGCATTATTCTCACGCAGAGCCTCCCTGTACTTTTCTGCTATGTCGATCAGCCAGTTTCTTGCGGTATCATCAAGCTTCGGAAGTGAAGTGAATCGATCCTTTTCAGGCTTTGACATGGGAGACCACATAACATAATCCTTCGAAATTGCATCGATAGTGTATGCGGGAGTTAATATCTCTTCAGGCGGGGGCATATCGTCCATGATGTCCTTCAGCAGTGCGCGTGAATCGTCCCTGTCAAAAATCGCGAACCCTTTCCGGAGCTTCAGGATATTCTGTGCAGATTCCCAATACCTGAACAGAAATTGCAGGCCGTAACTGTGGAAGGTACTCACACGTATTTTCTTGGCCGCTGACTCCGAGCCGACAAGTGCATTGATTCGTGTGCGCATCTCACCGGCGGCTTTGTTGGTGAATGTAACTGCCATGATGTCCTCCGGCTGAGCTATGCCCTCGCTGATGAGCCACGCTATTTTGTAGGTGATGACTCTGGTTTTTCCGCTGCCTGCACCTGCAATGATTCGCAAATGCCCGTCAACATAACGAACTGCTTCAGCCTGCTTTTTGGACAGACGAAGCAGCATATCTTTCGTGTTATTACTAGTCATATTTTTGTTCAGAATTCCACTTCAAGAAAGTCTACGCATAACTCCAGCCCCGTAATCAGGTCAACATTCCGGCTCCCGCAGTGAGGACACATGAACTCTGTGGTGTCGGACGTGCCTGTTTTCCCGCAAGAGTAGCACTTGAACGTAGCAGGTACTATCATCACCGAAAGTACCGCTCCTTCCGCAGGAGTCCCACGTGAGACTGACGAGAAGATGAACGACATCACTTCCGGGTTGATCTTCCTGAGAGCTCCGGCCTTGATGAGGATCCTGTTGACCTTGCTTACGCGGAACATGCTGCAAACTTCCTGAACTGCATTATTCAGCCTGTTAGTGAGCTGAAACTCATACATTACTTTTTCGTGTACAGGAACGGCCCTGCTGACTCGAAGCCTATTTGCTGGTAACCGAATATCTGCTCGGTCGAACCCACTAAGAAATATCCTCCGGGTGCGAGCGCGTCAAAGAATTTCTTGTAGAGTTTCGCCTTAGTATCCGCCGTGAAATAGATTACTACATTCCGGCAAAGTATCAGGTCGAACCCTGCACCGAACGCGTCATCGATCATGTTCATCTTCTTGAACGAGACTCTGCGCTTGATTTCGGGTACTACGTCGTAAGTCTGGCCGCCGTCCTTAGTGGTGAAGTATTTTGCGAGATACTCCTTCGGGACGTTGAGCAGGTTAGCCTTGCGGTAATTTGCCCTCTGAGCTGCAGCAATAGCACCCTGATCCACGTCAGCAGCAAGCACGGGATTCATGGTGTCGAGTCCGCACACAGCAGACAGTATCGCGAGGGAATACGGCTCTTCTCCGGTGGCACATCCTGCACTCCAGAGCTTGAGGCGTTTGGTCTTGCGCTTCTGGATGAGTTCGGGGATGATCTTGTCGCGCATTTTCCACCACTGAGAGTCATTCCTGAAGAACTCCGACACGTTGATAGTGAGGTGATCGAGAAACTCGCGTAATTTCTTCTCGTCCTTGCTCATCATGTCGTAATACTCATCGTAATTTTTGCAGCCCCATCTGTTCATGAGCTCATGAGTCCTGCGGTGGATCTGCTCCTTGTAGGAGTTGAGGTCTATACCGATCAACTTCTTGAGCTTCATCTTGAACGTTGTGTAGCCCGGTGAATTGTACTGGCTTCTTTCTTCCATATGTGAATACCTCCTTAGTCTAAAGGCTTTCTACAGTTTCGAGTGTCAGACCTAATGCCTGTGCTATCTGTTCAGGCGTCAATACTCCTTGTGAGCGGAGACTGCGTGCGATTGCTTCACGTTCTTCCTGCCGTCCTGCAGTGAGACCCTGAGCTATGCCTTCAGCGAGGCCCTGAGAGAGTCCCTGAGCGAGACCCTTTTCTCTGCCTTCAGCGAGACCCTGAGCTATGCCTTCAGCGAGACCCTGAGCCTGTCCTTCAGCGAGACCCTGAGCTATGCCTTCAGCGAGACCCTTTTCCCTGCCTTCAGCGAGACCTTTTGCTCTGCCTTCAGCGAGACCTTTTTCCCTGCCTTCAGCTAAGCCTTCAGCCTGCCCTTCAGCTCTGCCTTCTTTCCTGCCTTTCGAGAATCCTCTGGCATGTCCATGTTTCTCGGCTCTTTCCAGCTCAAACTTACGCCTATACTCTGCATCAATACGGTCGCGCTCAGTTATCAGGAAGTTCCTTAACGCTAGGGGATCCTTGCGGAAAACACTTTCTGCAAACCTAATTTCGCTCAAAGTCGGATTGCGGTCAATTATCTCTTCCATCAATTCATCTCCTCCTATACTGCCGAAGTAACATAATATTTCCTCAAGTTTGTCGTTAGGCTCCATGGCACCCTTCTCTAGATACCTCTTCAGCAAGGGAAGCTCTATCATGTGGAATTCTACTTCCTTGAGTGCCTGTTCATGCGTCTCGGCATTCATAAACCTGTAAAGGCTGTACCATTTTTCCGGATGTTTGTAGCTCCCAAACAGCACAAAATTCATCAACCCGATAAATACCACCGGTTCGAGTTTTTCGTACTCAGTGCCTCGCTCCAGCTGGGTAGTGTAGTCTGAGGCGGCATAGTAAAAGCTGCGTTTCATGAAGAATTTTTCCTTGACGTTCTGCACCTCAATGTTGAATATTCTCCCATCCTTAGACCGCGCATATACATCAAACCTTGCGCCCTTCAGCTCCTCAGCTTGTGCGTTTTTCTCCCTGTCAAGAAATTCTACGTCCTCAATCTCAGGGACATTTTCGCCCTCAACTACATAATGACTCAGTACAGCATTCAGAAAATCTATCGTTATGTGTTTGCGTTCAGGTGAGCCCAAAACGTACTTAAAATATACGTCATTAAGCCTGTTGAACGGCTCAGGAATCAAAAACTCTCCGTCAGCAATATCCTCACTAGTCTTCAAGTACTTCTTTCTCCTTGACCTTGTAAATCTCGTCTACCCTCTTGATGTAGGTGTCCGTGATCTCCTGAACGTCCTTAGTGAGTTTCTTGAGGTCATCCTCAGTAATCTCTGAGGCCTTTTCCTGCTTCTTGAGGCTCTCGATAGCGTCTCTCCGGTAATTCCTGATGACTACTTTTGCGTCCTCTGCCTTCTTCGCGAGAATCTTCGTGAGTTCGACTCTGCGTGCCTTCGTCAGCTCCGGAAGGGTGAGTCTAATCACAGTCCCATCACTCTGCGGAGTCATGCCTATATTCGCCGCAAGTATAGCCTTCTCCATCGCCTTCAACGCTGCTTTGTCGAACGGTGCAATCTGAATCACGCGCCCTTCAGGAATCGTGATGTTGGCGAGTTGCTTTAGTGCTGTCGGTGTTCCGTAGTAGTCAGCCTTGATGTCGCTCACAAGCCCGGGATGCGCCCTGCCTGTGCGTATCGATAAGTAGTCATTCTGCAAAAACGTAATAGCTTTTTCCATGTTCTCACGTAAAGCTGCGAGTTCATCCTTAGGCATTGTGAATTAGTCCTCCTTCATGATCGTGCCGGTAGTTACTCCGTCAACAATATTCTTGACCCAGTCAGAGTCGTGAATGCTCATCACCCAGACCGGAATTTT
>JAFTBT010000077.1 GCA_017455085.1 Synergistaceae bacterium | reverse complement strand
TTTTGCCCGTTCAGTCTTCACTAATTCTTCCATTACTCCGCTCAAATCTTTCACCCCCTTTTTATCTTCCTTGAAGTACCTGACTCTTTCCGCAAGTGTAGAGTAATTCATCTCTTCCGGCCTCTCGCAGAAAATATCATGTACTAGCTTTCCCAATGCTGTAGCTGCATCACGATGATCACCATTCACGTACACTATATGAGACCTGCAGCCAAAGACTTCACCCGTCTCGTTAATCCGCCAGTCAATGGTATATAGAGGTAATCCGCCGCCTAATACGTCATGTTCGGTTATGAAGATTACGTATACTTCAGGAAGTTCTGTGAAGTCTCCGCCCTTGTCCAGACTGTTCACATCTATCATGCTGCTGTTATATCTCGCACGTTCCGGAACAGCTCCAGAGTTATCACGCTGAAACTCTATGTTGTACTTTCTGCCTTCCTCATCAACAGCAAGTATATCCAGCCTCACCTCACGCATTACGCCCTTCATAACTGCCTGAGTTTTCGCAGATATTATCTTCAGGTCTTCACGGCCAAGTATCACGCTCACAAGCAGCCCCGCAGCCTCCAGATTATCGTTAAAACACAGCTCCATAAGCTCATCATCTATCAGCCTGAGCCTCTGAATCTCGTCATAGTATTTCGGTTTCGCCTTCACGCAAGCTCACTCACCCTAAGCTTCACACAGTTCTTCACACTGCCAAAGCCCTCAAGAGTCATCAGCCTTCCTTCCCTCCTCTCACGCTCACGACCCATAATGTAGCAGCTCGACGGCTCCAACCCCAACACATAGTCCCCACTCCGCATATTCTTCCACTGCGCAAGTATCGGCAGACTCTCCAGCGACCACGACACCTCCGCACACAACCCCAGCTCCGGATTCTTCAGCCTCGCATACGGTTCACTCTCCATCTCGTTGAAGAATACCTGCTCTTCTTCGCCGTTAATAGGCTCGCAAAATCTGCACTGCTCACTGAGTCCCTGCTCGGCATACGGCGTACGTGGAGTCACCTTGCGCTTTTCCGGCAGCTCAAGATATGCCTTCTCACTCAGCATCGGCCACCCGAAATTCATGTGGTACAGCATCATATACTCCACCGGTGCAGGAGTCAGGTTCGTGATCTCGTCCTCAATCCGCACTTCGCTTCCCCAAACCGGAATCGTGTACTTGCGACGCAGCGAAAAATTGCACCCGTTCTGTTCCGTCTCGATGAGTTCACCGCCGACTACTATGTTCTCTCCGTCAACATACCCGAAAACTCCGCGCGCAGATTTCCCGTGAATCATCCCGTGCAATGGCTGAAAACCTCCGTCCTTCGTGTCAGTGTTCTCCGGCCCGGCAGAGAGCAGCCCGCACGTGAACAGCATACCTCCCGGAAAATACCTCCCGAAATTCCCAGACACAGGGAAGAATCTCACAGGAGAGTCATAGCCGTTTTTGGTGGTGTAGCTGATGTTCACGCCCTTGTAGCGCAAATGCCCAATGTCCAGCCCCGTATCTGGCAGTATATCCAGCTCAAGGCCTCCTGCTGTCGTAACCTGATACATTGCGATTCCACGAGCATTGCCCTCGTCAAGAATCACCCTGCGGACTCCGTAAACCTGTTCAGAATTTCCGATGTACCTGTAAAGTTCGTTGCGTTCCATTATGCTGATACCTCCATCATGAATTTTTGTGTGTGTAGTTACGCTAATACTCCCGTTATGAATCTGTGCCAAGTATGGCGTGCCAAGCGATCGAATGCTGCCATGTTGTTAGTGATAATCTCTTCGCTGGTTTAGGGGTTAAGCCAACACGCCCGTTATGAATCTGTCGAACAGTGCCATGTTGTTAATGCTGACTTCTGCCGCTGGGTTAGGGGGATTAAGCCAACACACACGTTATGAATCTGTCGAATGCTGCCACACCTTCAGGAGTTCGTTTGTAGACTCCGCTGTCAGTGAGTACCTGCGCAAACACATGCCCGACTTCATCCCGCAGCATCTGCCTGACTCTGTCCTCCCCAGAAAGCCCTTCATGCTTTTTCCGCAAACCTCTGTACCAAACTTCATGTGCCTCAAGCTCCGAAGGTAGACTCTCTTTTCCCTCAAGCCACGCAGCACATATCCTCTCAAGCGCACTCTTCAGCCTCGCAGGCAACACCGCCAAGCCCATAACCTCGATTAACCCGATATTCTCCTTCTTGATGTGGTGAACTTCTGCATGTGGATGGAATATTCCTAATGGGTGTTCCTCGCTGGTCCTGTTGTTGCGCAAAACTAAGTCCAGCTCGTAGTCTTCGCCCCGTCTCCTCGCAATGGGAGTGATCGTGTTGTGAGGTTCACCGTCAGAATACGCAAGGACTCCCACGCTCTCGTCAGTCCATTCACGCCACGCACCCAGAATCTTATCCGCAAGGGCTGTGAGTTTTTCCGGGTCTCGTGAACTCAGACGTACCGCAGACATCGGCCACTTGATACGCCCAATCTTCACATCAGAATCCGAATACTCATATTCACGTTCATACGGAGCAGTATTCATCGCGAAGACATAACGCCCTCCCTGATAGTGATCGTGTGACAGAATCGAACCTCCCACTATCGGCAAATCAGCGTTAGACCCCACAAAATAATGCGGAAACTCCGTGACGAACGCAAACAGATTCTCGAACGTCTCTCGGCATATCAGCATCGGCACATGATTCCCATCCAGCACAATGCAATGCTCGTTGTAGTAGCTGTACGGCGAATACTGGAAGTACCAATCACGTCCGCTTAGTGTTACTGGAATGAGCCTGATGTTTTGGCGGGCAGGGTGTGCATGGTGTCCGTAAAAGCCTTCGTTTTCCTTGCACAGTAAGCATTTCGGGTAGCCTGTGGATTTGATGGTCTTGGCCTTCGCGATGTCTCTGGGATCTTTCTCCGGTTTGCTCATGTTTATGGTAATGTCGAGTTCTCCGAAATCTGTTAATGACTTCCAGCAGATATTTCTTGCTGTGCGTTCGGAACGGATGTAGTTTGACGAGACTCCTAAACCGTAAAAATAGTCGGTGGCCTTCACGGGAGAGTCTGCCCTCAACGACTCGAAACGGTCTATCACGTCCGAAGGTCTGGGTGTCAGTGCACCCATGAGTTCGGTGTCGAGGAGATCGCGCTCTGTCTCTGTGTTCTCGATGAGGTGATTTTCTGCGGCCCAGTCGAGAATCTTCGCGAGTATGGAGTCGGGAGAGTTGGTGAAGGTCTCTGTGATGTCTTCAGGCTCGAACGAGTGAATACCCAGAATCCCAATCAGTGAGTTAGCCGCCCAGATTTTGTCTTGGGGAGTGATTAGCTGATGATACATTGCGAAAGCTATCAGCCTGTTAAGTTCGTGATTGACCATGTGAATCAATACCTCCTATGAATTTTTTCGTGTGATGTGGGAATTTGTGAGAGTATTTTACAGCAGAGAAAACACTTTGACTTGCAGGATATGTATTATTTGCGGGAAGTATTGAGCTTTCTGGAGATATAGTATTAGTAACAGCAGAAATATGTGCAGTTTACTGGAGAGTATTCGGTCAACATAGGATGATACGCCGCCGGAGAAATTCGGTACATATGCGTCTGCAACAATAGCAGCTACTCAGTTCATGAAACTACAGTCAGACAAGATTATCTGCCGTCAAAAACATCGACCAATAGCCGACAAAATAGCTCCATAAGGGAAAATTGACGCTGGACTTTTCTGTAGTATGCTTACTCATCAAGGAGAGTGATACCAAATGAGAAAATATCTTGCAGCAGTCTTCATGTTATTAGCATTCACCTCAGCAGCTTTTTCACACACAGCAGGCTTCGATGATGTCGACCGAGCATCACTCATCAAGTCAGCTCTGGCCGTTCAGAAAAACTCATACGCTCCATATTCACACTTCAACGTGTCTGCGGCTGTCCTGTGCAGTTCAGGAAAAGTATACACCGGCGTAAATGTGGAGAATGCTTCGTATGCTGCCAGTCTGTGCTCGATACGTAACGCTGTTTTCCATTCTGTTGCTGAAGGCGAGAGAACCATACGTGCAGTTGCCGTCATTGGCGGAGCAAACCACGTCGTCACCGAATACGCTGCACCATGCGGAATATGCCTTCAGGTTATGCGCGAGTTCGGAGACCCTAAGAATGTGCTTGTGATCATGGCCAAGTCCGAAGATGACTACATAGAGATGACTCTTGAGCAGCTTTTCCCTATCAGCTTCGGCCCGGATTTCCTGAAGTAGCAAAAACATTCCCCCCTGCTCTCACACAAGGGGGACTCTTTCTCATCGACCGTCAAAAAATTTCTGGATTATTCCCTTGATTTCCCTTAGTGGCAGCGTCTTCAACATATGCCCGTCCGGTTTCAGTGCCTCAATCAGCGAAATACTACCCAAGTCGTTTTTTGCCGTTAAGAACATCACAGGTATCCCCTTCGTGTCGTCATTCGCCCTCAGAATCGCCAACACTTCCGGCCCGCTCATGCCCGGCATCTCGTAGTCCAGCAGTATCATGTCCGGCCTCGCCCGCTCCAGAATCTTCAGCGCATTCACCCCAGAATTTGCTGGCAGCACTTTGTAGCTCGTACTCAGCCCCTCACGCAGAGTCCGAATCATCACAGCGTCATCATCCACAAGCAGAAGAGTTTTCTGTGACTCCGAGTCCGTCTGCGCAAGACCTTCAAGCCTCTTCCGAATCTCCTTAGCGTTGAACGGTTTCACGAGCTTTTCACCGGCAATATCACTCCCCTCACATTCCGCAAGCGTACCCAGCAAAAATATTCGCGCCTCACCGAACGCCTTCACCCTGTCAGGACGCTCAAGCCCCGCAAGATTCACGAACACCATTCCCGGCACATGCTTCACATCATCGCTGGATCTCGCCGGCGTAACTTCATAATCATCACCGAGACTCTTCATGAGCATATCCGCGCCCATAGTCGGCCTATCACTGATGTATAGTATTTTCTGCTTCATGGTTATTATTCTCCTCTATATATTCTTGAGTGCCTCTTCAAGTCCGCCCCAGTCTGCACTATCAGCACACGAGGCTATCACGTTGAAACGCTCTGACTCTGATTCCGGAATCCTATACTCTCTCAGCATGGACATTATCCCGTCTATAGAATCACTGTCGAACATCGAGGCGAACTCCTTTATCGCTTCATAGGCCTCATGAAGTTTTTCGGGGTCTATTTCTTCTGCGTCCTCATTCTGTGCGTAAAGTGGTGCGAGTCTGTCCAGATACACCCGATAATCCTCAAGCAGTTTCGGAGTCTTGGCCGCAATCTCGTCAGTGTCCTCACTGTTCCCGCAATCCTCAAGGTGTGCCGCATCACGTGAAAGCTCCTGCGCACCGATGAGTCTCGCCGAACTCTTCAGGGCATGTACTTTTATGGTGTAATTCTTGATGTCGCCTTCAGTGTAGAATCTCTCAATGTCCCGCAGGTTATTCGCAATCGAGTTGTAGAACTGCTGCAATGTCTTCGCCAAAATCTCCTCCGTCGCGCAATTCTTGAGTGCCTCGTGGTAGTTCAGGCCTTCTGTCCGTGAATAGAACTCCTCAAGCTCAGAGACTCCCCCTGATTCTTCGGGCATATCCTCGTCCGATTCTTCCTGCACTATGATCTTCTCAGCAGGCAAGTACTTTATCAGTGCCTCCTCAAGCTGTCGGCTCTCTACGGGTTTTGACAGGTAATCAGTGAATCCCTGCTCAAGGTATTTCGCTCTAGCACCACTCACAGCGTCAGCAGTCAGGCAGATTATCGGGGTGTCCTGATTCATCCCGTCAAGTTGCTCACGAATCGCGTTCATGGTCTGGGTGCCGTCCATGTTGGGCATTCTGTGATCCATAAGAATCAAGTCGTAGTGCTTGCTCTTCGTCAGGCCAAGTGCTTCCAAACCGCTTGAGGCAGTATCTAGGTTAATATCCGTCTTGCTGAGGAGACCCTCTATTACTGTGAGATTCATATCCGTATCATCAACAACCAGCAAATCAGCGTCCGGAGCTTTGAACGACTCACGATAGGCCTTCAGCGCGTGTACATAGCGTTCGAATTTCTCGTGGAAGTTCCCTATAGGTTCAGGAGACACGACTTTTTGGGGCAGGTGAATCGTAAACGTTGAGCCCTCACCGTAAACACTCTCAACGCTCACGTGTCCGTCCATCATTCGCAGCAAGTTCTGCGTAATCGACAACCCCAGCCCCGTACCTTCAACGGTATTATTCTGCACGAGGTCTACCCTCTCGAACTTCCGGAACAGCTTCGGTAAATCCTCCTCCTTGATGCCGATTCCTGTGTCTGTGATTTTCACGACAAGGTTAATGATTTCGGCTTCAGGGTTCATTTCTCCTGAGACGTCCATAGTTACGCTGCCCTCGTGTGTATATTTCACGGCGTTGTTGAGAATATTGGTGATGACCTGCCGGACTCTGACCTCATCCCCGAAAAGTCCATCAGGCAGAGATTCATCGACATTCACGGAAAATTTCAGATCCTTTTGCCGGGCTTTGAACACAATCATGTTAGTAACGTCATTAAGCACCGAGCTTAGTTTGTAGTCGCCTTCGGATATCTCCATTTTTCCGGCCTCAATCTTCGAGAAGTCCAGTATGTCGTTGATGATTGACAGCAGATTTCTTCCTGCGCTCTCAACGTTTCGGGCGTATGTGGTGATGCTCTTGCTGGTGCTCTCACGAATAATCATCTCGTTCATGCCTAACACCGCATTGATGGGTGTGCGGATCTCGTGGGACATGTTGGCGAGAAATTCACTCTTGGCGGAGTTCGCGCGCTTGGCCTGTTCCGTTGCAGCTTTTGCGAGGGCTAATGCATCCTCAAGTTCCCGGCTGCGTTCCTCCTGTTCACGGTGGAGTCTTGTTGTGTCGGATACGAGTATGATGTAGAAACCCGGGTTGACCGCGTAAAAGTTGAACTGCTTGTGAAAGATTCTGCCGTCTATGTCGCAGGCAATATTGACCTCATAGAGAGAGTCCTTCTGTGTCCCGAAGGCTATCGAGTCCGGAGCGAGTGCGTGAGCCATAGAGTGCTGCTGTTCCTCCGTGCCGTGAAGTATAGGGAGAATCTCGCTCTGAATGTACGAGTTGAATGTAGGGTGTGCGGTTTTGGGAAGTATGCTGCCTTCGCTGAGGGAGGTGCTGACCGTGACGCTGTACTTTCCGAGCGACATGTATGCGATCATCTCGAACTGCCGTGTGAGAATCTTATCGACTATGGTCTGGTAGACTTTGTGATTGTTGCATTCGCGCTCCGTGATGAAGGCCATAACGTGGCCGGTGAAGGGGTTGCGTGTCATCATGGCGGAGACTTCCACGTAGCATATGCTGCCTTTTTCGCGCCTGGAGAGCAGTATTTGCTTGATGCCGATACGGCTCTTTATGTAGCTGTCGAGTAACGCGTCGACTCCAAAGGTATCCAGAAACTTTTTGCGTTCGGTGAAGTTGATGTAGTGCCTCGCTCTATATCTGAGCATCTCGGAGTATTCGGAATGTTCTTTGTCGCTGGCGAATAAGTCTCTGCCTCTGGCTTCCTCCACAGCGTCAAGAGTCAAATCCACGCGGAACATGCTAAGCGTAAATTCATCCTGATGGTAAAATGTCTGACCGATTGAGTCATAGCTTGTGCGAATTTTCTCCTCGTAGTTCTTGAAGCGGGTGATGTCGTGGAATGTGAGGTGTAAATAGTTCTCTCCGTTGAGCGAGATAAATGCATAGTGGACATCGCACCAGATGATATTATGTTTGGCAGTAACTTTCCGGATCTGGATGTTGTGAGTCTTTTCGGGTGATTCTCTGTGAGCGAGCATGTACTCGACTAATGGCCTGTCTTCTGGGTAAATGACCTCGCTGAAGTCTTGGGAGACGTTGTAGCGCATGGCGTCGTCTTCGGAAGTTTCGTTCATCATGGCGATATATCCCGGAGAAATGTATAAGGCTTCTTGGTGTCCGTCATCGTGAATGCGTGTGAGAATCGAGTTAGTCCCCAGCTGCTTTATGGTGTCTAAGAAAATCCGGCGTTCATCAATTGGCACTGAGTCCCGCATAAAATCAAGCTCCTTCTAGAAATGTGAATAGTGATAGTTATGAAGCTATTATATTACCAGCAAAATTTTAGTTACAGGAGGAATTATGAATGTCTGAATGCATGATGTATCTTCACGGAATGGGCGGCCACCCAAACGAGGCTTATCACTTCCTGGATCTGTGTGAGTGCGAAATCTTCGGGATTGACTATCACGGCATAGACCCTTGGGACGTTAAGGCCGAAATCCTCACAGAATACGACTCCCTCAGCAAAAAGTTCGCTCATGTCTCAGTAATCGCCGTAAGTCTCGGAGCATATTTCTGCATGGACTCCCTCAACGACAAAAATATATCCCGCGCATTCTTCATCTCTCCCGTCGTGAACATGGAGATGCTGATTTTAGGGATGATGTCTTCTGCCGGAGTCAGTGAGTCAGAATTGCAGGCCAAGCAGGAAATCGATACCCCTTACGGCGCAAAACTCTCGTGGAAATATCTGGAGTACGTCCGAGCTCACCCGCTGAAATGGACAGCCCCGACATGGATACTTCATGCAGAGAAGGATAACCTGATTCCTGTGGGGAGAGTTCGGGAATTTTCGCAGGAACATCATGCGGAACTTACCGTAATGCAGGACGGGGATCACTGGTTTCACACGGAAGAGCAGCTAGAGTTTCTTGATGAGTGGTTCAGGGCAGCACATCACGCAGAATCTCCATCCCTTCACGGACAAGCTCACAATCCGCCTGACTGCCCATGTGTCCGATTCTGAAGACTCGTCCCGCAAGACAGCCATAGTTCCCGCCGACAGCTACGCCCTTTTCCCGCAATGCCTCATCCAGTTCCGGCCAAGTCATCCCGTCAGGCACACGGAACGCCGTAACCGTTGGCGAACATATACCCTCACTCTTCGGGAAAATCTCCAGCCCCATATCTCTGCCCATGTCCCTGCAAAGTTTGGCGGCCTTTTCGTGACGCGCAAGGACATTCGGGAGGCCTTCGGACATTATTGCGTTCAGGGAGATATTCAGAGCCTTCATGCTGTGCCAGTCGTGTGTGTATGGCATGTAGTGATTTTCTGGGACATCCCGCCACTCAGAATATGACTCGTAGCCTGAGTAGTTCACATTCTCGATAACGTCCCAAGCACGCGGAGAAATGCTCGAAATTGAGAGTGATGATGTTAGTGATAGTACCTTTTGGCTTCCGAGAAGACCTATATCTATTCCGCAAGCATCAACGTCGAGATATGCACCTCCCGCACTCGATACGAAATCCACCATAAACAGCGCACCTACTTCACGGGCAACAGCTCCGATTTCTGGCAGGCTAGGAGTCAGAGTCCCTGAAGGTGTCTCGCAGTGTACGGCAGTGATGATTTTCGGGCGGAGACGTTTTGCGTGGTCTGAAACTTTTTGCGGGTCAGGTACTTCGTCATACGGGAAGGCGCATGTTTCTGCATTTACCCCAAAACTTTTTGCCATGTCCGCGAATCCTGAGCCGAAGAGTCCCGAAGAGACCGCTAGCATTTTTTCTCCAGGCCTCAACGTGCATTTTAGGGCTGCCCATAGAATCGACATTGCTTCTCCGGAAGTGATGACTATGCTGTTCTGAGTGTGAAGTATTTTCTGAATGAGTGTCTGATTTTGGCGGTAAAGGCTGAAAAATTCCGGTTCTAGATCTGAGCTTCCGAAATCACTGCTCCAAGCTGTGCGTATATTTTCGGGAACGCTAACAGGCCCGGGAATGAGGCCTATTCTGTACTTCTCCATGATGATAATACCTCCTCCGCAAAGCTCACTATCCCGCTTTCAGTGAGTGAGCCGCTTTCTATCGTGAGTATGACATTATCACCAACATCTACTGCCAGCGCAAGAGGCAAATATTCGCGTTTCTCAAGCACTGATTTTCTGTCCGCAACGTTCAGAATCTCATAGCCCGACTCCGCCGACATAGCTCCCCTCGAATCCCTCACACCTTCAGGCACATACAGACTCCCTGTTCCTCGTCCCTCAGTCATGATGATTTGCAGTGAACCCTTCGGAAAATCCCTCACATAGTCCCTGTACACCATCCGGCCCAGATTCTCGCCGTTAGCATCCAGAATCAGAGGCACAACATGTTCATTCACGCAGTGCCATTCGTTCACAGCATCCGGAAGCTCCAGAGCATACGCCCCTCCTGCACACAGCCACACCATCATCACCGCAAAACACACCCATACTTTCACAGGTCTATACATTTTTCGCCTCCATCAGCCACATTTTCCGGACACTACACAAAAATTCATCGTATACTCCGCTCGCAAAATCTGGGAACGTGTAGTCAAAACTCGCCCACTTCCTGAATCTATACCTCATCGTGACTTCAGCAAATATCCCGTCACGCAAATAGATTCTATGCGCATGATCCTTCGTCGACGCCAACACCAGCCTTGCACCGTCAACATATCCCGGGTCAATATTCACAGCCCTAACCGGTTCACGGCTCTGTGCCTCGATAGCTATTGCCTGATGTTTCCAGTCTGCAAGCCCTTCAGGATTCACCAGGCCCGGAAAACTCACGAACACCCTCGACAGTTCCGGAGCTATTTCGTGGTAGTAATCTGTCTTGTCGAACGGTACTGCATCACTCTGAAGCTCAGGCTCTCCCCAAATCTCCGAAAGCCTCCCTATGCTCCACAACAGCAATTCATGATTCTCTGACGGAAATAATATGCCTGTTATGCGTTTGACTCTTGGGGTCATAGCTGAAAAATTGCTCCTCCTTCGTTTTCTCTGGTCTGTCCTGAAGCTAACAATGCCATAGCTTGCGGGCCTATACTGCCTATAACGTCATCGGGGCTGCTTAGTGATGGCTCTTCGTGTTCGTCCTGAATGATGGATTTTTGTGGTGCTGGCTGCTGATTCTTTGGTGTGGATTTCGTTTTTCTGTCCGGCATCTCTACGCTGATATACCCCTGCAATTCTCCCTGCCATTCACACGCACGAAATGCTCTGCCTTTTTCTGGGGGGCTGCTGAGTCTCTGCCACTTTCCGCCCTGTGCCTCGATTTCCTTCACCCACGCTTGACCTACTGCCGCCCACCACGTCATATCCTGCGCATCCGTCAGGTCTTCGGTGCAGTCATCTATCGTGAAGATTCCCGCCCGCAACTTCCTGAACGCAATTAGTCTCGACCCATTAAGCCCGTCAAGCCTCACGATAAACTCATCACGTTCCGGCAGCTCATACGCATTCATCTGCTCAAGCCCATAACCTAACATGTTTCTTGCTGTGTCGTTCAGCCTCAGTTTTCCACGCGAGGACAACGCAAACGGTACTGGCGCGTTCCACCATTCGGGATATTGCGGCTCGTCTGGGTACAGTGCTGTCTCAAGATTTCCCGTGAATGACCCTGTATTGCTCACGTACAGACCACGTAACTCCTGCGGGTACTCTATCCCCTCAAGATTCACGGGCTGCACTATATTCCTAAGCACCAGCTGCGGAAGACTCTTCACCATCGCATCAGCACATCCACGCTCAACCAGCGAAGTCAACTGCCCGCTCGTCAGCACTATCACGTCTCCAGCGTCCGGGATATACACGGCATACTCTGCTCCGGATGTGAACAGCGTACGCAGAAAATATATCAGTGTGGATTCTGGGGTTAAGTCCGGAAAAGTATCAGGCCTGCTCACTGGACATCAATGCACTCGCAAATTCTTGGGGGCTGAACGTATTCAGGTCGTCTATTCCTTCGCCGAGACCTATATACCTAACTGGCACATGCAGTTTCTCAGCAATGGAGATGACTACGCCGCCTTTTGCTGTGTTGTCGTACTTGGTGAGTATGATGCTCGTTACTGGTATTATGCTGTTGAACGTCTCAGCCTGAGCCACTGAGTTTTGCCCTAATACTGCATCAAGCACTAACACTGTTTCGAGTCTGTCCTGCCCTGCCTCGCGTAATAGTATCCTGTGAATCTTGCGGAGCTCCTCCATGAGATTATGCTTGTCGTGGAGTCTGCCTGCTGTGTCGACGATAAGCACGTCAGCTTTCGAGGACTCTGCTGCCTTCCACGCGTCGAAGGCAACTGCTGCGGGGTCGCTGCCCTGACCTTGAGCGATGACTCTGACTCCGGAACGTTCTCCCCAAATTTTGAGCTGGTCGACTGCTGCGGCTCTGAAGGTGTCTGCTGCTGCGAGAATGACACTCTTTTTCTGACGCTTGTACATCATCGCGAGCTTTCCTGCTGAGGTAGTTTTTCCGCTTCCGTTCACGCCGATCATCAGCAGTACTATGGGCTTATGCGTGAGCGAGAACTCCTGCCCCATTCCCTGCACTGAGTTCAGTTCATCAACTATCCTGCTGGTGAAAATTCCCCTGAGTTCCTCCGCTGATGTGATGCGTTTGGTCTTGGCCTCACTCTTCAGGAAGTCTATGATTTTTTCGGTGAAGTCTATGCCGGTGTCTCCGGTGATTAACTGCTCCTCCAGTTCATCCCAAAACTGCGGGTCTATCTTTGCCGAAGAAAACAGCCTCGCTATTCCTCCGCTCCATTTTTCGCGAACACCCTTCAGCTTTTCACGTAACTTTGCGAATAATGCCATGTGTGATTACTTACCTCCGATGTGCACATGATTTTGTGGATAATGCCACGTATGATTATTTGCTCCCAAGCCTGCGCATGAATATAAGCTCGTAGCCGTACTGTCCTGTAGTTGTGTCCTGAGTCCGCCTTGAACCTACTATCTGCCAGCCTTCGCGTCCTCTTGCAGCCATTCTTTTGTCTAGGTTGTCGTCGATAATAAACTCTATCGTGTACTCATACGATGCATTTGCCTCAAGGCCTGAACTATTCCCGTCAAAAGCTCCCGAGTTCATCATTGCGGCTGTAATTCTGTCGGAAAACTGGTGCAACTGGAGCAGCAATAACACTCCCACTACCAACAGCAGGAATATCAATACTGGTGTCAAGTATCCGCCCTTGCTTTTGCCTGAAGATTTCTTCTTGGCCGGAGCTGGAGCAGGTTCGGATGCTGGAGTTCCTGAGGCTTCTTTCTTGCGTTTGAGTTTTTCGCGGATTTTCACGGTTTTCTCCTTCTCTTGTTGTTCGACATCGTCCACTGTTTCATCGAATGATGGCGTATCGAGAGCTGTACCGAAATCATTATTGAGTTCGCTGTCGTCTAATAAATTCTGTTCTGGCATTGTGGATTAATGTATACCTCCTTCAGTGATTTGCTGGTGTTGGGCGCATAAAGATAAATTCGTAGGCATAACGGCCTGTAGCTGCATCCTGAGAGCGTCTTGAGCCGACAAGTTTCCAGCCTTCTATGCCCCTGAGCCGCATTCGTGGAGAAATTTCTCCGTCAGGTATCATGTCAACCGCGTAATCATATGACTGAGCAGATATTCCTGCCTGACTAGTGCCGTAAAGCGTCATAGCTGTGATGTTGTCGGTGAGCTGGTGAAGCCTGAACAGTGAATATATTCCCGCTAGTATGAGCAGGCCAAGTACTGCCTGAAGCAATATCCTCCATATGGGCGAGGCGTCATGTAGTTCTGGAGTATTCGGCACTGTGGGATTCTGAGGAGCGTGTGTGATTCTGGGTACAGGCTCAACGAGAGGAGCGGGCATTTGCGGCTGAGAGAATACATCCTGAGAATCTGGTGTGTCTTCCTGAGGTGCAGTGTCATGTTCGAGCTCATCATCACCGTAATTCATAGTGCTTGCGGCATCACCCCAAGTGTCCATGAAGTTGAACTCATCTGTGAAGTCTTCTTGAGGAGCTTGAGGTTCTGTGATGTCAGTAGCAGTATCCGGTGCATCCAGTAGAGAGTGTTCCGGCTGAGGAGCTTCCTGATGAGTGAAGTCGGCGAGTTCCTGAGCGAGTCTGTCTTCTGCTGTTAGCGGCTGAGGCTCTGGCTCTGTGTCTGTATCCGGTTGAGGCTCTGGTTCTGGCTCTGTAGCAATTTCCGGCTCTGTGTCAATTTCCGTGTCTGTGTCATGTTTCGCTGCTGGTTCTGATTCTGGCTCAGGGTTCGTGTCAATTTCTGGCTCATCAATCAGGGAAAAATCGGGCATATCTGCATCAAGGGCAGTATCATCTTCAGCAAGTGGCAGTTCTGAAAAATCTCCAACATCTTCGGCTGTATTCTCATCACCTAGTAATGTATCTTCCTGCTGTTCTGTCTCGGAGGGAAAATCAGGGAGAAAGGGCTCGTCAAAATCATCACCTTCCTCATCATCTGGATTATGTTCAAGACTGTCATCAAAATCCGGTGTCTGAATAGGTTCAGGCAAAGGCATTTCGTCAAATGGGCTGAGTTCATCCTCAAAATTCTGGTGAGCATGTTTCTGAGCGGCCTCTATAGGAGATTCAGATATGGCCTGAGAGATATCAGCAATGAGTTTATCTTCAGCGGACTGCGGCGAAGAAGTTGTGTCATTCTGTGGCTTCAGGAGGTTTTCAGGAAGTCTGTATGGTTCTGAAGGATCCGGCTTGTCGAGAGTGAGTGGAGAGCCAGTCATAGCTTCGGCGATGTTAGCCATGAGTTTGTCTTCAGCGGTTTTAGTATTTTCTGGCATAGTTACGGTAACCGGAGCGGCTTCATTTTCTGGATCGAGTGCTTCAGCGTGGAAATCGTCTGAAGTGTTTTCTGGAGTGTCAGAATTTACGTGCGGCAGTTCAGCGTCAACATTAACGACGACATCAGCGAAGGTAGGGAAGTCAGCAGGAAATTCTGTATCTTGTGCAGGAGAGATGACGGGGATATCCGGGAGAGAGTTTTCTTGTGGATTAGCGGCAGAGTGAGCGATTTGTTGAGCGTCAATGACAGGGATATCAGGGAAGTCGTCATCAGTATCATGTATGTTATCGTTGAGTATGTCGACAGGGAAATCATCATGTATTTCTGTAGTCTCGTTGAGGGGATAGGTATCTGGAGCTGATGAGGCTTCGTTTTCTTGCGCGTGCAGTTCCGGCTCAAGTATGGCCTCCGGTATGGGTGCAGTAATTTCCGGGTCAAGTATGGCCTCCGGTATGGGTGCAGTAATTTCCGGGTCAAGTATGGCATTCGGTACAGGCTCAGTAATTTCTTGCTCAAGTATTGCTTCCGGTGCGGGCGCAGTAATTTCCGGGTCAAGTATGGCATCCGGTACAGGTGCAGTAATTTCCGGGTCAAGTATGGCCTCCGGTGCTGGTGCAGTAATTTCTTGCTCATGTATTGCTTCTGGTACAGGCGCAGTAAATTCCGGGTCAAGTATGGCCTCCGGTACAGGTGCAGTAATTTCCGGGTCAAGTATGGCATTCGGTA
>JAFTBT010000076.1 GCA_017455085.1 Synergistaceae bacterium | reverse complement strand
TGTTCCGAATCTTTATGTGCATGTCCTCGCTAATGCGCCTCCCAACTGTGAATGTCCCTGTCTTCGTGAACAGCACCCTGTAAATATCTTTGCCCTCGTCAAGCCACTTGCGTTCGTATTTCGTGGTGATAGGCCGCTTTGGGTTGACCTCATAGCCCGTGAGTGAAAGTGCCTCATGTTTTCCGAGTACGTTCTTGACCTCCAAAGAATACGGCTCATCGTCAGTCAGCATCTCAAACACTCCGCCTACCTTCAGCACAGCAGCAAGACCGTCCGCAAAATTCTTCGCAGTGACTCTCCTGTGAGCGTCTGAAGTTTTCGACCACGGACACGGAAACTGCATGTATATCCTCTCAAGTGACTCATCCCTGAACAATTCACGGAGCATATATCTAGCGTCAGTGTTGATGATTCGGAGATTTGGGAGTCCAGCAGCTCTTCTTGCGCACTTCAGGACACAAGCACCAGAGATTTCCACGCCGTACAGCATCACGTCCGGATGAGCCTGTGCGTACTGGACTGTGAACTCACCGTTTCCGAAGCCTATCTCAAGCTGTGAATGCTCCGGAGTCTCAAGAGGGAGTTCCGGGTCTGTGAGGATGACTCTGTATTGGGGCTTGGCCTGAGTTGTAGCAGATAGGGTATTCATTTCAGAGTGCCTTCCTGTTTTAGTGAAAAGTGTTGTCCTCATTTTTTAGAGTGAGAACTAAAACGTCCATTCGAAATCCGGCAGCCCTTCTGCTAAGACTCTTGCTTTCACGTCCTGCATAATGGCCTCTAGTGCCTGCTTATCCCTTCCCTCACAGCGCACCACTATCACCGGCTGAGTGTTCGATCCGCGAATCAAGCCCCATCCGTCAAGGTAAATGATTCTGACGCCGTCAATGTCGCTGACTTCGTGATCCGCACGTGCCTTCTCAGTGATACGCGCAACCGTCTGGAACTTCACATCATCGTCGCAAGCTATCCTGATTTCCTCAGTAGCAGGGTATTCCGGAAAAGCAAGCATCAGATTCGACAGTGGCAATTGCCGGTTTGAGAGTATCCGCAAGACTCTTCCAGCACTATAAAACGCATCATCATGCCCGAAAAACTCATCAGCAAAGAACATGTGTCCGGAGTATTCCCCCGCAAAGACTGCTCCCATCTCGCGCATTTTAGCCTTGATGACTGAATGCCCAGACTTCCAGAAAAACGGCTTGCCTCCGAATTTCTCTGCTGTCTCCGGAAGGATCATGCTGCATTTCGGCTCAACCAGCACCGCAGCTCCGGGATGTGTCTTCAGAATCTCCGACCAGTACAGCGACATCAACCGGTCTCCGGCTATCACGTTGCCTTTGTCGTCGACGACTCCGAGCCTGTCAGCGTCACCGTCAAACGCAAAGCCAACATCAGCTTTTTCGGCCAAGACTCTGGCGATTAGTGCCTGTAGATTTTCGCGCTTCTGGGGGTCTGGGTGATGGTTCGGAAAATGTCCGTCAGGTTCGTCGAACAGTGAGACCACTTCACAGCCTAACATCTCGAAATACTTGCGTGCAGTGAGTCCCGCAGAGCCGTTGCCTGAGTCGCATACAACCTTGAACTTTTTGCTGAAGGGTAATGCGAAGTGAGACACTAACATTTTCAGGTAGTCAGCATCAATATTTGCGTGTGAGAGCTTTCCGTTTCCGGTCTCAAAGTTTCCTGACTCAGCTATCGTGTGAATCAGCCTGACTTCTTCGCCCCAGAGTGCAGCGTGTCCGTAGCAGAGCTTGAGGCCGTTCATGTCTGAGGGGTTGTGTGAGCCGGTAACCATCACTCCGCCTTCGAGTCCCAAATGAATCTGACTCCAGTACAGCATTGGAGTCGTAACAAGTCCAACGTCAATAACGTTAAGCCCTGCGGAGAGTATGCCCTGAGTCATTGCTACCTTTATGCGCGGAGTCGAGAGCCTAGCGTCCCCGCCGATGGACACTCCTGAAGTTACGCCGTTCCTGATGAGCCATGTAGCATAAGCCTGGCCGATGAGCCGTACAGTTTCGTCCGTGAGGTCAGAGTCAGCTATGCCCCTGATGTCGTATTCGCGAAAAATATTCTTGTTCATGTGTTTCTTGCCTCCTTACTAGTAATAATCCCCCCTAATGCCGGGAATTTCTCTCAGCAAATAGAGGGGAGTATAGAGTCTAAATGTTTGTTACAGCGGGATAATTCCGACCACTATACCGAATATCAGCATTACGACACTGACGGCATAATACGGCGGAATCGAGAACTTCATGTGATCCTTCAGCTCCGTATTCGTGAGTCCGATCGCTAGGAACGTTGCAGGCACCAGCGGGCTGACCATGAGGGCGATATTCTTCCCGATGAGCATAGCCATAGCCGTAGACAGCGGAGCTACTCCGTAAGTCTGCCCCACCTGAATCACCAGCGGCATAATCCCGTAAAAATATGCGTCCGTCCCGATGCACAGCCCCAGCGGAAGAGCCAGCAGTCCGAAAATCACGTGAATGTATTTGCCCATAGCCTCCGGAATCACTGACATGATAGCCTTTGCCATAGCCTCAAGCATTCCTGTTCCGTCAAACACTCCGACCATCGCACCCCGCAGCAAACAGCGTTGCAGAGATTATCAGCGCAGCAGGAGCATGTTTCTTGACGAGCTTATCCTGCAGTTTCTGGTCAGGGTAATTCACGGCCAAGAGTACGCACAGTGCCACCAAGAACACCACGTAGCTAGACATGAGTCCCATAGACAGCACAGCTATAACCGCAATCGTAAGTATCAGGTTGAACACAAGGTAGGGACTCGATTTCCGGAGAGCATTTGCTTCTTCTGCCTCTTTGGTGCTGCTCGCGACCTCTTCACCTTTTCCCACGCCTGCACCGGACTTCACTGCATACATTCCCAGCAGAACGCCGAGCACTATGTTGATGACGAATCCGGCAATCTGTACAGGGATGAGCATATTCCACAGAGCATTTGCGTCCATAGCAAGCACCGTAGCCGCGCGGGCTGTAGGGCCTCCCCACGGAAGGAGGTTCATCACGCCCATACATGCGCCGGTTATGCAGAGGAGTATTCTGCTGTCGATGTTCATGCGCTTGTAGACGGGGTACAGTGACGGAATCGTGATTAGCACTGTCGTAGCAGTTGTGCCGTCGAGGTGTGCAATCGTTGCGATTATTGCAGTGGCTACGGTAACCGCGATAACATTGCTTCCTGCTTTCTTGACGAGCCAGTTCACTATTACGTCAAACAGTCCTGTATCGGACAGCACTCCGAAATATATCACCGAGAAGATGAACAGGATACCGTTGCTTGTTGTGGTCTTGATGCCGTTCTGGATGAACTTGGAGATGGCTATCGGGTCATGCCCTAAAACCAGAGCCGCAATCGCTGGGATGACAGCAAGCACCACGATGGGGGACATTTTGCCTTTGAGGAGTAGGAAGACTATGGCAATGATCATTAAGAAGCCTACAGTTGCTACCAAAAAATACCTCCTAAGGGTTAAGTATAGTGAACTTTCTGCACGGACTTAGAGCATGTACAGAGAAATTCCGTAGATCGCCAAAACTGCCACAACTCCCTGAACCAGAGTCGCGACTGTCTGAGCCTTGTACGCGGTATTCAGATCCATATCCGAGAACTGAGACACCACCCAGAAATACGAGTCGTTTGCGTGAGACACAACCATAGCTCCCGAACCGATGGCCAGAGTCGCCAGCACCGCACCCATAGGCGCACCGAGTCCCAGTGACGCAAGCATAGGAGCAATAATCTGCGCAGTGGTTACGATTGCTACAGTGGAAGACCCTTGTGCAGTCTTGAGTGCTGCTGCAATGATGAACGGCAAGAAGATTCCGAAGTTGTACGACGAAAGAGCCTCACCGATGTAGTTCCCGACTCCTGACGCTGCGATGACCGCTCCGAGTCCGCCGCCTGCTGCCGTAATCATGATGATGTTTGCGCCGTCCTTAACGCCTGCACCAATCCAGCCGTTGGTTACTTCCTCCTTGAAGGGTGCTAGGAAGAAACACAGCACTACTCCGATTGACAGGGCTATTACGGGATTTCCCAAGAATGTAGCTGTAACGTAAAGCATTGTCTCTTTGCCGCCGATTTTCGCCAGATTGGTCGGGTAGCTGATGAATGAGCTGAATGCTATCAGGATTAACGGTATCAGAATCGGGGCGAATGACTTGAACGCTGACGGAAGAGTCCCGTACTTGGCCTTGAGTTCCTCGTATGACTCACCTGCTGCCTGATTCTCGTCGAACGGAACAGGAAGGTGCGGCCCGGCAATCAGAGCATAGATGTATCCGGCCAAGACCGACACGATCGATACACCGATTCCCCACATGATGACCATTCCGAGATCTGCACCGAGCTCATTTGCTGCGGCGATAGGTCCGGGAGTCGGAGGAACTAGGGTGTGAGTTGCGTACAGACCCGTCGACAGAGCTATAGCCATCACGGAGAGCTTGACACCGCTTCTGCGGGCTAATGACTTGTTGAGCGAGGACAGTATGACGAATCCAGAGTCACAGAACACAGGAATAGACACCACCCAGCCGATCAGACCCATAGCGAGGGCTGGACGTTTTTCGCCTACGACCTTAAGCACAGAGTCGGCCATAGTGAAGGCAGCTCCGGATTTTTCGAGCATTGCGCCGATAATCGTACCCAGCAGAATCACGATACCGATTCCCCTGCATGTGCCTCCGAAGCCGTTTAGTATGGTGTCTAGGACTTTTGCGGGAGGCATTCCGACAGCGAGTCCCATAGCCAGCGCAACAGCGAACAGCGCGACGAACGGGTGAAACTTCATTTTGGAGATGAGCAGCACCATCAAGATGATAGCTATCACCAGAATAACGACTAACATAGAACCTTGTACCATTGTGAAAAAAACTCCTTCCGAATAAATTTTTGTGAATTGATGAATGGTAGAATAATTGCTTGATTATACACTCTTAACAGCTTATTTTTCCGCGTAATATTTTGACGTAAGGACAGTGTTACAGCTATGAAGAGAAAAGTTTTTGCAGGAATAGTGATTTGTGCATGTATGCTTTTGGCGGTGAGTGCAAGCGCAGATTTCGGCGGGTTTTCCGGGAGGAGTTCGAGGTCATCTTCACGCAGCAGACGCAGTACATCTTCACGGCGTGAGTATACTGACGCAGAAAGGGGTGTTGTTGGCACGGCTGATCTAGTGTTCGGAATGATAGGTGTGTCGTTGCTGGCGATAATAGGCGGAGAGATTGTGATTATTGCTGTAGATTCTGTGAGGAGGAAGCGGAGAATCAAGAAGTATCTTGCTGCGAATCCTGCTTTTGACCGTAAGGCTTTCGAGGCATACGCTGAGGAGCTTTACTGCAACATGCAAGTAGTGTGGCAGAATAAGGACATCACCCCGCTGAAAGACAACATGACGGAGGAATTTTTCACGCACATGGACGGGGTGCTGTATCCTTTCAGGGAGGAATGCCGGACCGACCACACTGAAGGGATAGAGATAGTTTGTTTGTCTCTTGACGACGCTAAACAGGAGGACGGGATGGACTATCTTGAAGTGTATATGAAGGCAAGAATTTTGTCGTATGTTACTGATGATTTGACCGGTAAGATAATTTCCGGCGATAAGACATACAAGATCATGATGGAATACACGATCAAGTTTTTGCGTAGGAGCGGAGCAGAAAATAGTGCTGTGTGGCGCGTCTACGATATGACCGGCGAAAAGCTGAAGTGATGTGAAGAAAAAGGGGAGCTTTTACACTCCCCTTCGCGTTATGGAAACGCATTTACAAAGGTAAAAGTTATTAGTGGGGCATTAGCGTTTTTTCCGCTGGATGAACACCAACGCTGCGAGTCCCATCAGGCCAAGCCCGAACGTTTCGCATCCGCCTCCGGAACTTCCTACAGTGCTGGTAGCCGGAGTGTCCGTGCCGGGGTCATCACCGGACGTGTCATCACCTTCTGAGGCTTCCGCTGAGCTTTCAGCTATCTCCTCAAGTACTGACGCTGCCGCAAGATCAGGCACGTAAAACTCAAATACTGATCCGTTCTCCCAGTCCATCTTCAGCGGCATTAGGTGCTGTATGAATGATACCGTAGTGTGCGGGACTAGTGCCATCCTATGCACAGAGAATACGTTCTCTATATCCTCACGATTCGGTGTTCTGGCATTCTCATTTCTCAGCCTCTCCGCAGCTCCGGGCTTCAGGTTCACGCCTTGCAGGTACGCCTCAGGATAATACGTATCTCCCTCGTACGTTACCGTGAACTTCACAGGTACAGTATAGTCTTCGCTGACTCCCGCTAGCTGATACATCAAGGCCATCAACGCTACTAACGTTGCATTATCCTCATCGGACTCCCAATCATTCAGCCTCACGTCAGCACTGATCATCCCGGTACGGTCAAGCGTCTCAACTGCTGCCCTGAATTTTCCTCCGTCAGAATCATACTGCGCTCCCGTGAACATCGCACTGCAGATTACTCCGTTAGAGTGTTTCGGCTTATACTCGCCCGCCATAATTGCAGCGGCCGCTGTGTACTTGCCCTCAAGGTCTTTTTTCGAGGTTACAGAAAACGTGAAGTAGCCTTCGTTGTTTCCGCCTATGTCTACCGTATTTCCGGCATCATCAAGCCTCTCTTCGTGTACTTCCTGCTTTTCGTGGTCCGGGTCTATCTGCACAAAGAATACATAGTTCATTGAAGGCATATCATCCGGCACTGTCCATGTGAACACTGCCCAGCCCTTGTTCTGGCCCCAGCCGTACAATGACGTGGTAATTGTCTGAATCTCATGCAGTGCTTTCTTTGACTTTTCCGTGCGCGGGTTATCGGTGTCAAATTCGTCCGTTGTTGCGTAGGACAACTTCACCTTGAAATTGCCTGTGTCCAAGAAGCTGGCGTTATAGAGCGGAATGCGTATATCGTAGGTCAGTCCGGCAACCAAATTCTCGGTCGTATACATGTCAGCAGCAGGAATGTAGAACCTGATTCCTCTGGCCTGCATCGCTGAAGCGTTGTTAGTGGTCGCCTGTATACTCGCTCCGCAGCGCAAAAACTTCTTGGGCAGGACAAGTGCAGGATCCGGCAGCTTGCTGTATATGCTGTTCGCTCCCCACAAACGGGACATGCTGTTACGCAAAAGATTAACCGCATGAGCCACCTTCAGCGTACCTTCCTTTGCGATATACGGCATAGTCATAATCATGTGGCCTGCTTCTTCGCCCGGAATAGTACTCCTTCCGTAAAGACCTATAGCTATTTCCTCAGATGATGACAGACTCTTGGTGAAGTTTTTGGCGTTCGTGGTGCTGTCCGCCATGTCTGACCCTCCGAACAAGTTCGCTATATCCGCCGTCTTGAAGTTCTCTGCCGCAGACGCTCCGAACCAGCCCTTTACTGTATCCCATGCCTTATTGACGAATGAGCCTACTGCTGACAAGGTTTTACTTAACTCGCTCGGCTTTGAAGTTTCGCTGCTGCCTATAGATTCGATTTTTGACTCTACGAACTGAACACTCGATGAAGCATCTCTGCCCTTCGACCAAGTTATCCATGTACGCTCGATAAGCTCTCCGTCCGCGTTATAGCCTTCAACTCCGTCATACTTTGACTCATCAAGTGCTGAAGGATACGAGAATAGATTTCCTTCCTCGTGTCTGGCCTGATAAGTGTTGTCCTCTTCGGATGTAGTGTTTTTTTTCGTGGGAGTGTCGTATATCGTGAACGTCAAAGAATGTACCTGCGCTTCCGGCTGAAGGTCATTGCTTGCGTAATCAGCTTTTTCCCCCAGCTTATACCATGAAGGCAGAGGATTATTCAGTATCTTGTACCTCCAAATATGCTGCTGGGCTTCGTACTTGATGATTGTGTCCCAAAGAAGAGCTTCAACATCATTTTTTTCTATGGTTTCATATGCTTTAGTGGACGATTGTTCATTGACAGAGTCGATTTTGTCCGTAACGAAATCCATGATGGTATTCATAGTGTCTGCGGCAGCTTTTGCCCTTGAGTCAAAGTTTCCTGCAATATTTGCCTGCATTGTGCGCAAGCTGAGGTAGCCTTGAGCGTACGTTCCGGCATCTCCGAGCAGGGAAATCGTCTCAGTGGTCGAGGCCATAGAGAATTTAGCATCTTCTGTCCCTGAGCTTGAGGCATTCCTTTTGTAGGTAACGCTCATCTGTCCGTTGCCCTCATCACCCTTGAACCCGCTGAATGTGTAGTTGACGGGGTAGTCAACGACTTTGCCGTTGATTTCTGCGTTATTGATAACGGTTTTGAGCTTGATGTCTACGTTATCGATGTGGTAAGGCATAGCCTGAAGGAGTGTGACGTAGCTGGTATCGCTGGGACTCATGGAGTGTACGGGCCTGTCGAGCATGAGGGTCTCGTTCGCGAAGTCTGCGGTGAGAATTGCGCCCCTTCTGCCCTCGCTGGAGTCTATGTAGTTGAAGACGGTCTTGGTGGTGCCGAATCCTGCGAAGTTGTTGCTGCTGTCGAGCTTTGTCGGGATGACGTACACGCTGCTCCTTGAGTCGTTGATGTGGCTGATAGCTACGTCGTCCGCGAGTTTGGCTTTGCCCTTTGTGCCGGTGAGAGGCCCTGCCGTTATGCAGAACTCTTCGGCTGTCCTGTAGTACTGGCTGTACTCACCGTTGCTCTCGTCTAACGAATAGCCCAAAACGCTCGTATCGCCTGCTCCGCCTTTGTTGTATTGTGCGTAGCGAATCGGTGTTATTGACCCGTGGTTGAAGCCCCAATATTCCAGACGAGGGTAAATAGTAGTTGAATACCAGTCCTGAAGGACAAGCACCACAATTTCGTCCTGCCCGTCCCCGTCAAGGTCAGCCCTTGTTGCTTTGAGCGTACCCCAGAATTGATTATCCGCGGCACTAAGTTCACTGCTGGTCCAGCCGCTGGATCTGTATTTGAAGACTTTGATCCTCATATCTCCCAGACTGAGGCCGTTTGTTTTGGTGACGATTGCAGCTTCCTGAATTCCATCGCCGTCAAAATCTCCGGCAAGAGCTGCGACCGCTGACTGTTTCCAGTGCTCAGTACCCCAG
>JAFTBT010000075.1 GCA_017455085.1 Synergistaceae bacterium | reverse complement strand
CCAAGCAAGCGGCTTATTCTCGATAACCGGAATCAGATTCAGGTGTGCAATGTCACGAATACGTTTCGCCAAATAGTCCCCGCCCTTCGCGATCACTAAAGGAGCCTGCATGATTTTCCGGTCATACTGGAGAGCTACGGCTATGTGCGTGGGGTTGGTGATGACCACGTCAGACTTCGGGACATCAGCCATCATTCTCTGCTTAGCCATCTCGCGCTGTTTCTGCCGGATCTTCTGCTTGACTTGGGGGTCTCCTTCCATTTGCTTGTACTCGTCCTTGACTTCTTTCTTGCTCATGCGTATGGATTTCTCGAAGTCCCATTTCTGATAAGCATAGTCCGCGAACGCCATCACTAACAGCATCAGTGCAAGCCTCATCGCCAGACTCCAGAGCATATCCCAAAACTGCCCAGCTCCGATATTCAGGGGCATCTGCATAGTTTTTGACGACAACGGAAGATAGCCGCGTATTGCAGTGTAGATCATGACCGCAAAGATCGAGGCCTTGAGTAATCCCTTCAACAGTTCCACGCACGAACGCAGGGATATGATTTTCTTCATGCCAGTGAACGGATTCAGCCTGTCGAACTTCGGCCCGAAAGGTTCACCCGTCATAGCAAAACCGACCTGAGCGATTACGGTCATAGTCGAGAACAGCACAACGAGTCCGCCCAGTGGCAGCCATGAAGCAAAATAGCGTTTTATGGCCTCCCACGACACGAACGCAAACCATCCGTCACGGAAAATACTCTGGTCTCCGATAGCGCGAATCATGAACTGAATCAGGCCTGTGAGATTCCGCCAAGTGATTCTGCCGAGCATGGCCAGCCCCAACAGTGCGGTGATGATTCCGACAGCGGCGTTGAGGTCCTTGCTCATGCACACGCGGCCTTCTTCGCGGACTTTTTCGCGTTTGTGGGGAGTAGCTTCTTCGGTGCGTTCTTCGGCGAAAAATTGCAGCTTGAACTTTCTCATGGTGTTGTTGTGTGTAGATTGCGGGGCAAACCCACCCATGACTTTAGTGTGTGTAGATTGCGGGACATATCTGCCCATGACGTTGTTGTGTGGAGATTGCGGGACACATTCACCCATGACTTTAGTGTGTGGAGATTTCGGGACAAATTTTTTCATAACGGCCTCCAGAATCTAATCACACTCAATGCAAACTCTATCCAGTGTTCGAACTTCGTGTATATCAAGTCCATCGCTAGAGGCAACGTAGCCGCCAACACCATAAACCCCAGCATCACCTTCACAGGAAGCCCCACAACAAAAATATTCATTTGCGGGACTGTCCGTGCCAAAAACCCAAGCCCCACGTCCGACAGCACAAGCGCGCAGTAAAACGGCACAACTATTCGTATCCCCAACATGAACAGATTTTGCAGCCACTCCCCTAACTGCAAATCACCTGACGGGAAAAGTGCTATCTGCCCGGGCGGAACTAGCTTCAGACTCTCGATAACTGCCTGAATCATCAACATGTGCCCATTCCACCGGAAATACAGCCACATCGCCACGAAAAAATGCAGCTGCCCCAAAAGACTCGACTCGCTCTGTGTGGTCGGGTCCATGACCTGCGCCATCGAGAACCCCATAGTTGTCCCGATCTGTTCACCGGCTATCCTCAGCGCATACAGCGGCAACGCAGACACAAAACCCAACGCTACACCTATCAACAACTCTCGCAGGCACACCACACCCAGAAATATCACCTCGTCGAAATATATCATGGGTATGCTTTCGGTCTTGATGATGCCAACTGAACACGCGGTAAGCATCACAACGAACAAATACCTGTACGGAGTCGGGGGCATGGTTGACGTGAACACCGGAGAGCTGAACACGAGGCCTATATATCGCAGGTGCAACAGCAAATATATCGCGAGAAGCTGGGCGGGAAGTTCTGTGCCTCTCATGATGGGAAAAGTTACTGTATGAATCTCTCTAGCTGTCCTAGAATCTCACGCGTCATCACGAGTAATCTTGTGCCTATCCACGGCGACAACAGCACTATACACGCAAACACCGCAAGAATCTTCGGGATGAATATTAGCGTCTGTTCCTGTATCGACGTAGCTGTCTGCAATATTCCGATCGTGAGGCCGACTATCATTGCTGTGAGCAGAATCGGGAGCGTCACGCTAATCATCGTCCACACTGCTCCGCTTAGTATGTCGAACAGGCTCAAATTCGTTACAGGCATTTACTCACACACAACCTTTCTTTCTGGGAATTACTACACTTGACACACAGAGCTATCTTTTACGGGACATTCGTAAAACTCTTCAGGACGCTCATAACCACCAAATTCCAGCCGTCAGCCATCACGAACAGCAATATCTTGAACGGCAGCGAGATCATCATCGGCGGAAGCATCATCATTCCCATAGCGAGCAATACACTCGACACGACCATATCCACCACAAGAAACGGAATGTATATCACGACTCCCATCTGGAAGGCCGTTTTCAGTTCGCTCAACATGAACGCCGGGATCAACACTCGTGTATCTACTTCGGACTGATTCGCTGGTCTCGGAGATTCTGACATGGAGATTATGAGTGACAGTTCTTCCTGACGGGTGTACCTGAACATAAATTCACGCACCGGCTGTATAGAATTTTCCCATGCCTGCTGTGCGGTGATGTTCCCGGAAAGATACGGCTCGAGTCCGTCATGATAGACTCTGTTCCACGTGGGATACATGGTGAACATCGTGAGGAACAACGCAAGCCCCGCAATGACCTGCTGCGGTGGAGACTGCTGGAGGCCTATCGCGCGCTGTACGAACCCCAAAACGATAATCGTCCGCGTGAAACTCGTAACCATCAACAGAATCGCGGGTACGAGACTCAGCACCGTCATCAAGGCCAAGACCTGAAGGGTCAGAGCTACGTCACGTGGGGAGTCTGGCTGAGTGACTCCGAGCCTCAGTGACGGCAGAATGATAGTGCTGGAGATTTCGGGGCTTCGTGGAGGATTCACCTGTACGGCGGCGGATGATGGTGTTGCGGGAAACATGTATATACACACAAACACTGCGGCGAGTACCATCACCAAAACCCTGCACACTCTTCCGGCCAAGCGAGTCACGAAAACGCTACACTTCAGGTTTCGAGTTCTGCCATTCGTCATAAGTCCACCTGCCGAGTAAACATGTGCCAGCATTCCCAACAGTGAACGCTATCACGTCAGGCCCGCAACGTACCACAAAAAATATATCCCTGCCAGTCAAGCGCAGGGACGTTAGGATTTCTGCTTCCCGCGTGCCGTTGAGAGTCGTGCTGTTCTTCCGGAAGTACCTCACAAGGACATACGCACACGCAGACATTGCTAGTAATGTTGCTGCGGCTCTGAGAAGATATGCGGTCAGGCTTACGCTCTCAATGATTTATGACAACACCTTTGTGATGGCTTCAATGACTCTTTCGGGCTGGAACGGCTTCACTATGAAGTCATTTGCTCCGGCCTGTATTGCCTCAATGACCATAGGCTGCTGACCCATTGCCGAGACCATTACGACCTTGACGTTGGGATCGATTGCCTTGATGGCTTTGACTGCGTCGATACCGTTCATTTCGGGCATAGTGATGTCCATAGTGATGATGTCGGGCTTATATTTCTGGAAGGCTGCGACTCCTGCCTTTCCGTTTTCAGCTTCAGCGACAACCTCGAAATCGTTCTTTGTCAGAATATCCTTTAACATCATGCGCATAAACGCAGCGTCATCGACAATTAAAACCTTTTTGCCCATTATGGAAACTCCTCCAAATGAATAATAATAGTGTCTGGAAAATTCTCCTGAATTATAACACGAAAGAAGCCAAAAATTTTTATGAGACTGCTGACAATCCGATTCACAGCTCGCACGTAAACACATGCATTCATGAAGGCAAAAATATCACTGCCCGCAATCTGCCTCACAGCTCGCACGTAAACACATGCATTCAGAATCCGAACACATGAGGCAAAAAAATAATCGCATTCATAACAAAAAAGCCTCGCACGTAAAACTTGTTCACATCGAGACTCATGATACATTTTTGTAGTTGTAAATGTAGTTGTAAAACTTGGGGATTCCCTGTGATTTTATGACGCTGCCCGCGCTGCTCCTCCGGGTATTATGTCCGTGATTCTAACACCGAAATTCTCATCTATCACGACAACTTCACCGTGTGCGATCAATTTTCCGTTGACGAGAATATCCACCGGCTCACCCGCCATCTTGTCCAGCTCTACCACCGCTCCAGCAGTCAGCGCAAGAATCTCCGACACACTCTTTCTAGCTTTCCCCAGCTCAACAGTAACCCGCACAGGTATATCCGCAATCAGGTCTATCGGACTCGGAGCTCCTCCGCCTCCAGTGCCTCCCAAAGGCTGAAATGCTGCAGGCCTCACGTCCACTGCCGGGCCTGTGTTCTGTCGTCCTACTCCCATGTTGCTCCCTCCTCCAGTTGGGTTAGTGTTTGCAGGTTCGGGCGGTTTATTTCCTCCGCGCATAGCTCCCGCGATATCGAGTGCATCATCCAGCGTCAGGCACAGCCATATGTTGAACGGCTTCAGTCCGTCTATGCTGACATTTACGCGGCTGATCCATAATTTTTTGTCGGCAGGCTCTACAGCAATTGCTATCCAGTTGTCTTCGGCCACTGAAGAAAGGCTGTTGTTGGGCATGAGTCGTCTTCCGCCGAGCAGTGCGCTTAGACTCGTGAAGGCACTTCCCACAACCTGACTGATTCCCTCCTGAGCAGCGTTCCAGTGCAGGTCGCTGGGGTCAGGAATCTCTTCGCCGCCGTTGCCCATCATTAGACCCGCGAGAGTGAGTGCGCCTCTTTGTTCGACAACGAGCGATAAAGGCTTGTCGTCAAAACCTCCGAACGTACTCGAAAAGATAAACGGCAGTTCAGAAAAATCTGCGGTAAATTCTTCCTGAGTCTTGATCTCCGGCGGATTCACATTAGTAGTAACATTTTTCCCGGCCAGCATGTTGATGACGCTGTTCTCGGAATTCGCGAAGGTGTCTGCTACTTTTGCGAGCTGTTCGGAATCTGCATCAGAAATCTCATCGGAAGAGTCTCCCAAGTCCAAACCTCCGGACAATAACGCGTTAATTTCGTCAGGGCTTAATAAATCGTCAGGCATCTATTTTTTGTCTCCTTTATCTGGTTCTGGTATGGGCATGTCCTGCGATAGCACCTGCGTCAACTCAACCGCCATATGCCCGTTTTTGGTGCCGGGTCTTGCCTTGAAGCGTATCTGATTGCCAACACGTACGTCTATTTCCGAATTCTTAAGCTCATCAAGTTTTATGACATCACCAACCTGAAGAGCATACACATCCGCAAGAGATAACACCGTATGTCCCAGCTCCATAGCCATTGGCATTTTCACCTGCATCACGGAATTATTGAGCCACGTACGAATTTCGTCATCTGCTTTGTGGCTGGTGGACGCAAACCACTGCTGTGATGATAATCTGTCCATAATCGGCTCTATCAGGAAATACGGGAAGCATAAGCTCACCATTCCCTCAACGTCAGAGACTCGCAGCTTCATGATCACCACAAGCACCATATCGCTCGGAGAACATATCTGCACGAAAAACGGGTTGCTCTCCATGCTCTCGAACCTGAAGCGGACATCTACAACCGTACTCCAGCTATCCTCCAGCAATTCGAGTATCCTCATGATCACGCGCTCTATTACTGTCTTCTCTATGTCTGTGAGTTCTCTGGTAACGCCCAAAAATGTGCCTTTGCCTCCGAGCATCCTGTCAATCATCGTGAACACCAACGCCGGATTAATCTCGATTAACATACTTCCCTCGAAGGGGTGCATCTCGATCATGCCGATCACTGTGGGCTGAACCATATAGTTCACAAATTCCTCGTAGGCTAGCTGCTCAACCGAAGCCACTTCTGCGGAGACTATAGACCGTATCAGAGTCGAAAGCACCGTAGTCATCTGCCGGGCAAATGACTCGTGAATCATCTGGATAGCGCGTAACTGATCCTTGCTGAACTTGTCGGGACGTTTGAAATCGTAGACCTTGAGCTTTGCGTTCTCGTCAATCTGGTTAGCGATTGCGCTGATGTCTGCTCCGCCTGATATGGACTTCAGGAGGTCGTCTATAGCATTTTGTGATAATACATCGGCCATAAGTGTACCTACTGGATAATCATGCTCTCGAACAGGACGTTAGTCACAGGAGGTTCTCCGCCGACATCCGGGAGCATTGAGTTGAGTTCACGCTTGATGTCTCCTGCGAACTGGAGTGCACCTTCTGCGCTGTTGAGGTCGTCATATTTTCTGTCCTTGATGAGCATGAATATTGTGCTGCGGATTCTGTTCATCCAGCCGGGTGATTGCACAAGTGCTGAGGCTCCTTCTTTCTCCACAAGCTCAAGCGAGAGTGTGCAGTCGAGTACGTGGCGGCCTGCTCCGGCCAAGTTGCTGGTGAACTGTCCGATTGAGACCACAGGCCCGGGATTCTGGATGACTTTTCCTTGACCGATCTCGTTTTCGTCTTTGGGAGCCATAGTGCGGCCGAGAATCAAGCCTCCTCCGAAACCTGCCCCGAACATTACGAGTCCTACTATTGCAAAAATCAGTATGCGCTTCATGAAATGTATATATCCTCCTTAACGTTTAGGGTACTGCGACAAAAATACTATCTCAACTCTGCGGTTCAAGGCCCTGTGTTCTGAAGTGTCATTAGGCACAATCGGCTGTGCAGAACTGAATCCTGTTGCCTGAAGTTTCGTAGCCTCAAAGCCTCCCGCGCTCTCCATGTAGCTCGCAACCGCCGCAGCCCGCATCGCACTCAATCCCCAGTTGTCCCGATAAATTCCGCCCTGCAGCCTTCCGGAGTCCGTATGCCCTTCCACTGCCGCAAACGGCACATGCTCCCTCACAAGCTCCGAAATTTTGTACAACGCTCTTTGTCCCTCAGGCCTCAAGTCCGCACGCCCGGGCTGGAACAAAAACTGGTCGCTTATCGACACGGCCACACCACGCTGATTTATCGACACCTGTATATCCCGCGTCAGATTCTCCGAACGTAAATAGCTGTTCAGTGTGTACGCCACATGCCGCGTATCCAGCTCCAGCCGTTCACTTGCTCCGGGACTCGTTCCCATCTCGCCGCTTTTATTCGGGTCTTGTGATTCTTCTGTCGTGACTCCGCCCTTCAGGACTCCCAGTGATCCCCTCAGAGAAAGCAAAGCCTTCTGGAATTTCTGGGCATCTATCGACGACATTGCGAACAACAGTATGAAGAAACACAGCACCAGCGTGATCATGTCCCCGTACGTACTCATGTAGAACGGTGCGGAGAGTCCCGGCTCTTCAGGCTTTTTCTGTCGTGCCATAGTTATGCTTCCTCCTGATTGAAGGCTTCACGCATTGCTGGAGGCAGGTATACCTTCAGTTTTTCCTCAACTATGCGGGGGTTTTCTCCGGCCTGAATCGCGAGTATACCCTCGACCATCAGCTCCATAGCCTTCACTTCCTGCGCAGATCGTGCCGCGAGTTTCTTGCTGGTCGGAATCGCAAACATGTTCGCAAGCATTGAGCCGTACATTGTAGTGATGAGTGCAACCGCCATTCCGGGACCGAGTGCGCTCACGTCCGCGAGGTTTCCCAGCATTGCGATTAGCCCGATAAGTGTGCCTATCATTCCGAACGACGGCCCGAACTCCGCGAGGTTGTCGAACACTGTTTTATTGGCCGAGTGCCTGTCCTCAAAGACTCCGATTTCTGTATCTAGGATTGCCCTCACTAATTCCGGGTCTGTACCGTCAACTACGAGCTGTATTGCTTTGCGCATGAACTCGCTGTCAACTTCAGCAACATCAGCCTCAAGTGAGAGCAGGCCTTCACGCCGGGCTTTCTCTGCGAAGCTGACGATCATTTGCACCATTCCCACAAGGTCGGGTGCCTGAAACATGAACACGGTTTTTAGGCAGCCTCCCACAGCTTTGAGACGGTCGCCGGGGTTCGAGATTACTGTAGCTCCCAAAGCTCCGCCCAGTGTGATCATGACTGAGGGAATATCGATGTATGCGCCTAAGTTTCCGCCAGAAGCCATTGACGCAATGACTAGAATCCATGTACCTAGAAATCCTATAAGACTCGTTAAATCCAAAACAGGTTCACCTCTGCTGTATTATTCCTTTGATTCGTCCGCAGTGTTCGCGATTATGCATGTATATCCTGCAGCTCTCCTGAAGGCGATAATTTTCTTGTACACATCCCGAACTTTTTCCTTGACGATATATCTGTGGCCGTTCAGAAGGCGCAAGACAGTATCAGGCGTTACTTCAATCATTTCTATCATGTCGGAATTAAGCAGAAAAGCATCACCATTAAGCCGATGTAATTCTATCAATGACAAACGCCAGCCCTTCAATATGAGATTATGTGTGTGAAAAATTATGTGCTAGATAATATTGATTGGTATATTATACGATTTTGGAGACAAAAAGCGATAAAATAAACGCAATAAAAATTTTCACTCACAACTAAAAATTATACTGAAAGGAGGAAATCGTTTTACAGAAGACTTAGCTCTAGTATTTTGCTCTCATGCTAACGACTGGTATAATTCCCGTCATCATTTGGTATCTCATCGGAAACTGAATATAGCGGGTTGGACGAAGAAATTTAGAGGCGATAACCAAGCTGTTCTGTGGTTTCGTCCGTGCCTACGGCAAGTTTCACTCAAAATATTCAACCTTATTAGTGAGTAAAAATTATGTACCCGTACGTTAGCGGGGAATTGAAGCCTTGCCTTACGGCGTGTTTCACGACCGGAGCGTTATACCAAACGTGAGTAGCAGGACATCGCAAAAACGGACGCGTTGAACAAGGAAGGGAGCAGAAAAGTATCAGCTTTTTATAAGTCTTCTGTAACGGTGTATTTTCTAGTATCATGCCCGAAAACATTAACGATCTCCAGAAAAAAATAGACTTCCTCGTAAACGGCGGGGCATTAAAGCTCTTGACTGACTTCCTCAACGATAAAGGCATCAAAGCTCTCATAGTTGAGCCGGACAACTCCGGAAGCCTGAGCGTACTCGACGCAGCCGGACTCGTTCCTCAAAGCCTGAAGCTCCCTGATGAGGTTACTGCTCTGTTCACGAAGGGCATTGCACGCGAATCGTACGAGCTGGATTTTTCCGAAGGCACAGACTCTTGGCCGGGCGTAATCAGAATCAGGGGCACTCACTGGCAGATCTACATCCTCATGCAGGACAAACCCGCAAACATCCCCGCACTGCTTGACGAACTCAAACCCTACGCCGGACTCGTGAGGCTGTGGCAGACCGTCAAAAACATATCCGACACCGAGAAAAAGCTCTCCAGCCTGTCGTACATGATCCTCGCCACAAAGAGCACACTCGCCTCGATCTTTGAGCCGATGCCGTTGCAATATTTTGCGTCGTTTCTGACTGACGTGCTGCAAGAGAGTCTTTTCCCGAAGTCTGTCGTGATTCTCAAGGACGAAGGAAATTATTTGACGGTCTTCAACGGCCAAGCAGACAGCATCCCCGAACGTAAAGGCATATACTCATCACAGATCCTCCCTCCTGCGCCCGTGATAACACGTTCAGATTCTCCGGTCGAGGTAGTTTTGCCGGTGGCTGAAGGAAATTGCAGGCTCTTTTGCGTCATCCAGTGGGACAAGTTACCGGACGAGCAGACTATGAATTTCATGGAGTTGTTGGGGAATCTCGCAGTGAGGGCTATAGCCATCAACAACCTACGCGCGCAATCGAGGCAGGCCGAAGCAAATATTTCGTCAGGAGAATTTACGGTGTTATCGCTGTCGAACGTCCTGAAGATTCTTCGTGCAGCAGACACCAGCGAAAAGTTCAACTCCCTTCTTGTGGACATATTCACCGAGCAATCCAGAATGACTAACTGCATTTTCGCGACATGGAACGCCTCACGCAAGGGCTACACCATCTCCGAACACAGGACCGGACACGTCAAGGCCGCCGCAGATACTACACTGCTGCCATCACCGGGCGGAGCAGTCTCATTCGCGAAGGTCAGCGCACCGAATTACGACATCACCGAGAAATCTCCGGACTCTATATTCATGTCTTGGGGCTTGGCCGGATGCCCGTGGAAGGACGTAATGAAGGCATCAGGGATCAGGTACATTTTCCCGGTGTGTGATGATAATTCTCTTGTGGGGATGATCGCGCTAGGTGCAGGCCATGACGGAAGGACAGTGCTTGACAGTTCGCAGATAGCCTCGCTCAGACTGATAGCCCAGTTTGCCGCGTATGAGTTCCGTAAATTCGAGTGATACTAAATGTGATATGGACTTCTTGAAGCAAGGATTTACTCACGAGGATTTACTGCGCATAGACGAGGACAAGCTGCCCGTGCTGGCTGAGGAGGTGCGGGCAGTTATTGTAGATACCGTGCGCAAAAACGGGGGGCATCTCGGCTCATCATTGGGAGTAGTCGAGCTGACTATAGCAATGTTGAGAAAATTTGACCCCTTCAATGACAGAATAATTTTCGATGTGGGGCATCAATCGTACCCGTACAAGATACTCACGGACAGGTTCGACAAGTTCCACACGCTCAGGCAGAAGGACGGAATTTCAGGCTTCCCCAGACGCAACGAGAGTCCCGCAGACCACTTCAACACAGGGCACTCCAGCACGTCAATATCTGCTGCATTGGGCTACGCAAAAGCTAGAGACCTCCTCCACGAAAACAGGCACATCATCGCGTTCATAGGTGACGCAGCACTCATCAACGGCCTAGCCTTCGAGGCACTGAATTACGTTCAGGAGACCAACACCAAAATCATCATCATACTCAACGACAACAGGCACTCCATCAGCGACAGAGTCGGAGGATTCTCCACAATGCTGGCCAGACTCTCGGCGAACACGTTTTACCGCCGCGCAAAGAACTACATCAAGCAGCGTATAGGCATGAGATTCACGAAGTATCTCGGAGGATTCAGGGATCACGTCAGGAATCTCGTAATACCCAGCAACATGTTTGACGAACTCGGCATAAAGTACTGGGGACCATTTGACGGGCATAACATCAAGCGTGCGGAGGAGATACTGGAGCTTGCGAAGAATTACGACCGGCCTGTATTGCTGCACTTCACCACGAAGAAGGGCAAAGGCCTTCACGAAGCCGAAGAGAACCCCACGAAGTACCATCAGCTTGCACCGGAGAACGAACGGAAAGGCCGTACATGGAGCGAAGCCGCAAGTGAGATCGCCGAAGACATAGCACGCCAAGACGAACGCATAGTGTGTTTCACTGCAGCAATGGCTACGGGAGTGAAGCTCGAACAGTTTGCGCGGGACTTCCCCAAAAGATTCTTTGACGTGGGTATAGCGGAGAGCCACATGCTCACGATGGCAGCAGGCCTAGCCGCCGGAGGTATGCGCCCGTGGGTGTTCATATACTCGACGTTTTTGCAGCGGGCTATGGATCAGCTCATGCACGATATTGCGCTCCAGAAATTGCCTGTTGTGATCATGGTGGACAGGGCAGGACTCGCGGGCTCTGACGGTGATACTCATCAAGGATTGCTGGATATTCCCTGGTGCAGGGCGATTCCGAATCTTGAGATATACGCTCCGTGCGATGAGGACTCTTTGCGTGCGGCCATGCTCAAAGCGTCAACAAACACCGGCCCGACACTGATACGTTACCCGCGCGGATTGATACCCGACAAGAAATTCAGCCCCGATTCTGACGGAAACGGAAGAGGTATCGTGAAAATCGAGGACGGCTCTTTATGGACGATGCTCGGACATGGCGCGACAGTCAGCACTATGCTCAACGCGAGGGCAAAGGCAGGAAGATATGGCCTCAGTGTACCGGCAGTGTATGACGCTCGGAGAATCAAGCCGCTGGATATTGAGGTGCTGGACGAGATTCTGGGGAGGAGTACTCTTGTTGCGGTGTTCGAGGAAAACTACATGCCCGGGGGACTCGGTGAGGCTGTTGCTGCCAGAATTGCGGAGACCAATACGCAGGTGAGGCTTGTGCGGTTCGGAGTGCCTGATGTCTGCGTGAAGCATGGGACTCAGCTCGAACAACGGGAGCTTTACGGGATGACGGCTATACAGATTCTGGAGCGGTGCAAGGAACTTTTGCCACGATTCGGGACGCTAACCGCCGAGCAGATTTTGCAGCAGAGCAGACTCTCACAGAAATCACTGCCTGACGATGAAGGATAAGGAACGACTCGACAAGCTACTGCCTGAGCTGGGACTGACAGAGACCCGCACAAAAGCTCAGGCTCTTATTATGGCGGGCAATGTCCGAGTGAACGGCCAAGTAGTCACGAAATCGGGTGCGTTATTCCCGCGTGAGGCAGCAATCACGGTTGAGGGAGTCCGTCAGTGGGCGGGCAGAGGAGCGCAGAAATTGCTTCGAGCGTTTGAGGTCTTCCCGCTGGACGTGGCCGGGAAAGTGTGTGCGGATTTCGGGGCATCTACCGGAGGATTCACGGACGTGTTGCTCGCGAACGGTGCAGGCAGAGTCTACGCTATTGATGTGGGTTACGGGCAATTACTGTGGAGGCTGGCGAGTGACTCGCGTGTGGTGGTGATGGACAGGACTAACGCAAGATATTTGACGCGTGAGGATTTTCCTGAACGTGTGGAGTTTGGGGTGTGTGATGTGTCGTTCATCTCGCTGAGGCTGATTCTTCCGGTGATGGATGATTGCGTGAAGGATGGAGCTGTTGTGCTGATCAAGCCGCAGTTTGAGGCAGGACGCGAAAGAATCTCGAAAGGTGTCGTGCGGGATAAGGCTGTGCATGTTGAAGTGCTGGAGGGCGTGACGGGATTCATACATGAGCATACGGGTTTCAGCATTGCCGGATTGACGTACTCACCCATACGCGGGCCTGAGGGGAATATAGAGTTTTTGTGCTATCTTACACACTCGGATGATGCAGTAAATACGCACCAGAACACCCCAGTGAACTACGATATCAATGCTATAGTTGACGAAGCCCACGAAGTTTTTTATGCATGATGATAACGCTGAAGCAGCCCACGAAAAATTAGGAAGGTGATGCGATTTTATGACGCAGGAAGAATTTCTAGAACTCTGCTCAGAAGGAAGTTATGACCAAGTTTGTGAAGCCATACGTTCAGGAGTTGACCCAAACAGGTTTGCAGAAATCAATGGGAATCATATCCCCGCAATGTTCATCGCTGCCTCAGCAGAAAACACCGAAGCCATCAAAGCCCTCGCAGAATCCGGAGTCGACTGTTCGGATGGATTCATCTCCGCAGTTGTCGGGAATCACATGGACATCGCAAAGTTTCTCGTTGAGTGCGGAGGAGACATCAACGCTCAGGACAAAAACGGCAGCACTCCGTTATTGACTTCCGTAACCATGAACAGGCCGGATATTCTGGAGCAGCTTATAGCACTGGGAGCGGACGTGAACACAAAATCTTCAGGAGAAAACAATGCTCTGGCCTTTGCCTCGATGATGGCCGCTAAACATAAAGAGGATCCGACTCTGCACAGCAAACTCAACCCCGAAATCATAAGGCTCTTGGTGGAAAACGGTGCTGACTGCTGGGACGCAATGATGGTAGCTCTCAGGACAAGGTGCGATGATTTTGCGCGCATAGCTCTGGAGTCCGGTGCAGACCCGAATATTTCTGACGAGACCGGCCGAAGTCTGGTGATGTATTCCGTGATGACCGGAGGAGGAATCTTGCGGACACTCCTCGAACACGGCGCAAAACCTGACACTCCAGACGACAAAGGACGTACCCCGCTGATGATTGCTGCAATCGATGAGGAAGCTGAACCCGAAGTGATGGATACGCTGCTGGAGTTTGGTGCGGACATCAACGCTCACGACAACAAGGGCATCACTCCATTGATGTGGGCAGTTGTGAACGCGGACAAGAACCCGAACGTGGTAATACCTGCACTGATTCGGACGGGTGGATTCATGGCGGAGGGCTGGAAGATGTGGAGTGCATTTCTGTGTTTGGCGACGGCCGCGAGGAGAGAGATACAGCTCGACATGATACGGCGGCTGATTCGGAAGGGAGCTGACGTGAACGCTACGGACAACAGGGGCATGAACGCGATCATGTATGCATTGATGAACGGCGATGACGAAACTGCTGACATACTGGCTGATGCCGGCGCGCAGATAAATTTTGACGTGAACCAATAAATTTTTAGGGAGGTAATAACTTTGTTTCGAGAAAAGGTGAAAAAATTACTGACATCCTCAAAATTGGGAGAGTTTGACCTGATTATTGAGCCTAACAAGACCACAGCAGATTTTGTGCTTGAGCTGCTGAAGTTCCGTGAATTGTTCTTCTTCATGGCATGGAGGGATATTCTGGTCAGGTACAAGCAGACAATTGTAGGAATTGCATGGAGCGTAATCCGGCCGCTGTTGAGCATGGTGATCTTCACGGTGATCTTCGGACGTGTGGCCAAACTGCCAACAGAAGGGACTGCACCGTACCCGATAATGGTGTTTTCTGCGCTGTTGCCGTGGCAGTATTTCGCCAACTCGATGCAGAGCAGTTCGCAGTCGTTAATACGTGCTCAACATATGGTCAGCAAAATATATTTTCCGCGCCTGATTCTGCCCACATCTGCGGTTCTGGTGAGTGCTGTGGACTTCTTGATCTCGTTCGTGCTGCTGTGTATCTTGATGCTGGTATACAGGTTTATGCCTTCGCCGTATATAGTGCTGCTGCCTGTGTTCTTCATTCCTGCGACTCTTGCAGCTTTAGGTATTGGCTACTGGTTCAGCGCAGTCGGAGTCAGGTATAGGGACTTCCAACACATTATGCCTTTCATTGTGCAGTTCGGCATGTATGTTTCTCCTGTAGGTTTCTCAAGCTCAATCATTCCGGCAAGGTGGAGGCTTCTATACAGCCTGAATCCTATGGTCGGAGTGATAGACGGCTTCCGGTGGTGCATTCAGGGCACAGAAGTATCACTGTATCCTCCTGCGTTCGTGATCTCGATCATAAGTTCGCTGATAATGTTTTATCTCGGCCTGCGGTATTTCCGGAAGACAGAGAAGACATTTGCGGACTTCATTTAGGGGAGGGAAAAAATATGCTTGCACTGAAAGTAGAGAACTTAGGCAAAAGATACCTGCTTCGCCACCAGATGAACAGGAGAATTTATGACGCACTCGGAGAAATGGTCCATAGAGCAAAACGAAGAATCAGGCATCCATTCGCGGAAAGGTCAAAGCCACAAGGTACAGAGGAGTTCTGGGCGTTGCGTAACTTGTCGTTCGACGTGGAGCAGGGTGAACGCCTCGCAATAGTCGGCCACAATGGAGCAGGGAAATCCACGCTGCTGAAGGTCTTGAGCCGCATAACAGACCCCACAGAAGGCAGAATCTCCATCAAGGGAAGAGTAGCCAGTCTGCTGGAAGTGGGGACAGGTTTTCACCCGGACTTGACCGGACGAGAAAATATCTACCTGAATGCCGCAATACTTGGAATGAAGGTCAACGAGATACGCCGGAACTTTGACGCTATAGTGGATTTTGCAGGGATAGAGAAGTTTCTGGACACTCCCGTGAAAAGATTCTCAAGCGGAATGTATGTGCGTTTGGCTTTCGCGATAGCTGCACACCTAAGCTCGGAGATATTGATAATCGATGAAGTTCTTGCTGTAGGTGACGGAGAATTTCAGAAAAAGTGCATGGGGAAAATGGACGAGATCAGCCACAAAGAAGGTCGTACGATTCTGTTCGTCAGCCACAATATGGGAGCAGTACTCCAGCTCTGCAACAGAATGATATGCCTTGAGCATGGGCGGGAAGTTTTCGCAACGGACGACGTTGTTGGAGGAGTGCAAAGATATATGACCATGTCCATGCACGACACAAAAGATGCGGAGTGGCACAACTCAGGCGACAAGTATGACAGTGAATATTTCAAGCCGCTGCGTTTCGGGGTGTATCACGCGAATGGAGAGCTGAATACGTCATCAGTGACGCGCAATGATGAGCTGTACGTGGAGATTGAGGGCATTGTGAAGAAGCCGAACAAGACTCTGGGCGTGGGGTATTCGCTTTTCGACCAGGCAGGTACGCGGCTGTACTGGACTTACCACAGCGACCAGATCAACAGCCCTGATGAAGTGCCTGTGCTTGATGGTCATGTGGTGCTTCGTTCACGGATACCGCTGGAGACTCTGAATCTGGGTACGAAGAGAGTCGAGCTGTGTGTGCAGACGTATCGGGACAACTGGATCGTAGGGCCTGGAGGGAAACCGCCGTTTGTGTCGTTCACGATTGAGGGGCCTGCAAGCAATTCACCGTACTATATTCTGCAGAGAAGCGGAACAATGGCGATAAATGCAGGCTGGCAGATTAAGGAGGGCTAATCATGAAGAAAGCACTAATCACCGGAGTAACGGGTCAGGACGGAGCATTCTTGACATCATTTCTGCTGAAGAAGGGTTATGAAGTGCATGGCCTCAAGCGCAGGAGCTCGATCTTCAACACGGCACGCATTGACGAGTTCTATAAAGACCTGCACGAGGAAGGCCACAAGTTTTTTCTGCACTATGGGGACTTGACGGACTCGAGCAACTTGATACGACTGGTGCAGCTGATTCAGCCGGACGAGATCTACAACTTGGCCGCGCAGAGTCATGTGCGTGTATCGTTTGAGTCGCCGGAATACACTGCTGATACTGACGGAATAGGTACGCTGCGACTGCTTGAGGCAATAAGAATCTTGGGGCTTGAGCGTCACACGAAGTTCTATCAAGCATCAACGAGCGAGTTGTACGGCAAAGTTCAGGCTGTCCCGCAGAATGAGACGACTCCATTTTATCCACGAAGCCCATACGCCGCCGCAAAGCTATATGCATACTGGATAACTGTGAACTATCGTGAGGCCTACAACATGTTTGCGTGCAACGGGATACTCTTCAACCATGAGTCGGAATTACGTGGCGAGACGTTCGTAACCAGAAAGATCACCAGAGCCGCCGCAAGAATAGCACTCGGACTTCAGGACAGGACATATCTGGGGAACCTGAACGCCAAACGTGACTGGGGACACTCTGAGGACTACGTGAAGGCTATGTGGATGATTCTTCAGCAGGAGAGGCCTGATGACTTCGTGATAGCGACAGGAGAGACGCACACGGTGAGGGAATTTGCGACGCTGGCGTTTCGTGAGGCTGGGATAGATATACAGTGGCGTGGCGAAGGCATGGACGAGAAGGGGATAGACTCCAAGAGCGGCAGGGTAGTTGTTGAAGTTGACCCCATATATTTCCGGCCTACGGAGGTGGATTTGCTGTTAGGAGACCCATCGAAGGCTGAGAAAGTTTTAGGCTGGAAGAGAAAAGTAACCTTCCCTGAACTGGTCAGAAGAATGGTGAAGTATGACCTTGAGCTGTTCAGGAAAGATATACTGATACGGGATGCTGGGTACACAGTTACGAGTGCCCTTGAGGAAGTGTAGCAAGAAATCAGCGGTCAGGTGCAGGAGTGGCTTGGCCGCTTTTTTTTTTCACAGAGAGTGCGTAATATCTCATCACAGAGTGCGCAATATCCCATCACAGAGTGTGTAATATCTCATCGTTAGGAAAGTATATATTCCCCCTAACTATCGTTATCACTATCACTTTCTCCGTCGTCTATGATCTCCGCTCTGAACTCACCTTTTCGGCACAAGCTCTTCACATGGCAGTACCGGCACAAATCACTCCCATATTCTGGCCTAAATTCCCCACGCTCCAGAATCTTCACCGCACACTCCATCGCATAATTTCCCTCGTCTACCCGCGTCCGAATACTCCCTCCGAACTTTTCGCTCTCGTACGCAGCAAATATCCTCTGCGCATTTCCCTCAACTGTCCCCGAAATTTTCCCGCCTTCCAGTCCGAGTATATACACTCCCGCCAAATCCACGTCAGAAAATCTCTCGCTGTCCTCAAACAGTGCCGCATACACCGACAACTGAATACCCTTCGTGAATTTCTGGAGGGGTCTCGTGTCCCACCAGTATGTGCCTATCTTCACTGTATCCTCGTTGTTTTCGCCTGCTCCGGTCTTGTAGTCCGCAATGAATGCCGTTTTCGTTCCGTCCGGAGCTGTGAGTATCTCTATCCTGTCGCACTGTCCCAAGAACGTAACTCCCTTAACGTGACTTATCAGGTGAGCTGTCTCCTCAAGCAGAATCTCCCTGTGAACGTATCCGTCCTTATGCAGCCCGTCAAGAATCCCTCCCTGAACTCCTGCGAGCCTATTCACGCGGAAAGCTATGCTGTCGAGTTTTCGCCTGAGTCTCGTATCCGCAAGCAGCCTGTGGTATTTCGTGTACTCTTCCGGAGTCTCTTTGCCTGTGAGTCTCATCCATTCCTGCGCAGCTATCAGTGTGAAGCAGTCTCCTGGTGCTGTCATGTCCAGCTTGTACTTACTCCACACGCACTCCCAATACTTATGGAGCATATTTCCCCACTCCGCAGATGAAGCTAATTCCGAATCCTGCTCGTAGATCTTGGCCTGCCTCTTCTGCCACCACAGGAACGGGCATAGCAGCAATTCAGCTATATCACTCGCACCAACAGCATCAGCCTTTTTCGTGATGACGGGTGTTTTGCGTGTAATCATCTCCTGCGGGTCAACTTCAGGGAACGTGAAATTATCCCCTCCCAGCAGAATATTAATGCCTTCCGGTTCGTCATAAGCCTTCTCGATCCGCCAAGTGCTGCCCATATCATCACAAAAATTCTTCATGAACGGCGACTCTGCTGCTGGTCTTCCCTCATCGTCAAGCATCGGGCGGGATATTATCGTGAGAGTCTCACCTGTGTGTATGAGCCTCCTGAAGACTGCTTCACGCTGCTGTGCCTTTTCCGTGAGTGACGGCAAATGTGCGTCAATGTCCTCGAGTCGTTTTCGCTCATGCTCACCCAGCAACGGCGAGGCTGTGATATTTCCGGAATAGTTCCGCTGAGTCACGCCCGTCATGATCCACACGGGGAACGCGGCCAAAACCGGAGGCTGTCCCGAGAAGATTCTCACGGCGTTGGCGATCTGCACGGGAGCTCTTGTGTCCGTCTTCCTGCACCACCTCAGCAGAAAATCATATGCCTTGTCTTTTTCGAGCCTTTCGTCATTCACTGCTCCCAAGTCCGGCAAAAGTTCCTCAAGCGTCAAGACTTTGTGCTGTATGGTCTCGATCGCGCTCGCTGTGAGTCTGGTGGCCTCGTCAAGTTCGGGGTTATGTGCTGTCATGTCCTCACGCTCAAGCCACAAATCCGGAGCTTGCAGAAAATCCCTGAATGCCCGCATGATATTCAGAGGTCTATTCTTCACGTTCAGAGCCTTGCAAAATTCACGTATAGCTCGAATCGCCTTCAGAGCCAGCCCGAAAGTTTTTGCCTCTTCCGGAGATTTTTCGCCGTCATCTTTCGCCAAATAGTTATCCCAGTCTTCAAGGCCTGCCCTGCCTGCGCGATAAGCACTCATCACGGGAAAATGCACTCCCGCAAAACACGGCTGCGTCAAGAGCAATGCTGTCTCGTACGATGGGAAATTCTGTGTACTGAGATTCTGGAGTGAGGCCAAGATCTTGCCCGGAAGTGTCTGGCTGATGGGTATACCGCTCGTGAAGTCGTAAGGTACTCCGTAGCGTCTGAATGCCTGCGAAAACGAGTCCTCCCTGCCCTGCTGAATCATCAATCCCACCGCGTCAAAGCCCGGAAATTCTCCCCAGCCCTGCAATTCTCCGGCGGACCACAGCGCAAGATTCCGTGCTATGAGTTCAGGCTCGAGTCCCGGCTCCGTGATGTCAAGCTCTATGATTCTGCCTGAAGAGTGAGGCGCGTGAAAATCCCTGTCGAACTGCAAAGAAGCATCGTAATAGCGTGATAGATTCGCTTCGGGCTTGATGATGATGATTTGGGTACAGCGTGACTCTAATGCTTTTACGAGCAGCAACTGGCTGTGGTTGAACGACAAGAATCCCGTGAACACCACCACTAAGTCTCTGCCCCAGTCTGGATTTTTCGCGAGGGACTCAATGGCTGACGTGCAGATCTGTGCGCTGTCGAGGAGTCCGCTGTGGCTGAGATACTCCGTGTATCGCGCGTACACTTTGGGCAGCAAGAACTCTGCGGGGTTGTCGCTGTCTGGGACATGCACAAGCTGGTCGGGGCTGACTGCTTCGTTCATGAGTTCCCTGATGTCCTCAGAAAGCACCTCGAGGAATCCGGAGCGGTCTAGTCCTGGAAGTCCAGCTATTTTTGCGCGATATTCGTCAAGCACTGAGTCAAGTATGGCATCCAGAATCAGGAAGTGATCCGGCGGGGAAAATGAGTGCTTTGCGTATTGGCCTTCTGGTCTGGCTATGTCGTCATAGATGTCCTGCCATGTCCATAACTCACGGTAAGAGTCTCGCAACGGGAAGAAAAATTTATCCTTGCGTGAAGGAATGACGTATCGGATATTTTCGGCATCAACCTTGCTCTTTATGCCCTGAAGTATGTTCTTCAGTTCGGAAGCGTTGTTGTAGGCGTGAATGTATATGCTCATGAATTGCTGCCCTGCTGTGATTTATCGACTAGGCTTATGAACTCGGCCATTAACCGGAAATCGTCCTGCTTGAGTTTTTTGCCGGTCTTGAACCTTTTCCAGTCCTCGAACAGATTGCGCTTGCGTAGAAAATTTACGTGAGCCATGTAGATGCTTTCTCTCCACTGCTCCATGAAAGATTTAGTGTTGTCGGGCATGATAAATATTGCCTCCTGTAAAATTGGGATGGGTAAATTATACGACACATGAGCATTTGAGTTACAATGCGCGGATTTTCCTGCAGCGTGTGCAAACAAAAATCTCCCCGCAGTCGTTCATGATTACGGGAAGACTTCATTTTTCCGGCTCATCCATGCAGCACTTTTAGCTTATCTCCACAACATTCTTGCGCGTGTTGAAGTCGCCGATGATCTGGCATATGGCTTCAGATACTTTCTCATGAATACCCCCTCCGCACTTAGCCAGTTCTACAGATTTTGCGAACACAACTATCTCGTAGCGTATGCCTTCACCTTCAAGCTGGTAGAAAAATTTGTTGGTCTTCTCCTGATCCTCATAGCGCACCTCGAAATAGTCAGTCTTCCACCAAGGGGCAGGAACATATATATACCCTTCTGTGCCGGTGATGATTAACGTTCCTTCAGACTTCGCACCCTTAGCTACTTTCACTGACGCAACAGCAGAAGGATACGTGAAATCTATCTTTGTGAACGCATCGAGATTCGCATCCCTGTCAAAGAATTTTGTGTGATATGTCTTGCTGGTGTATTCCGTGCCGAGTATTTGCATGACAGGCAACAGAGCGCAGGGCCCCCAAGCAGATATAGCGTTCCAGTTTTTGCCGGAAACAGCGAACCCCTCCCGCAAACTGGTACACACAGAATCCACAGAGACTACACGGCCGATTTTCCCGCTCTTGGCCAGCAGCACGAGACGTTCATATGCTGTGGAGTATGCAGTCTTGAGTGCGTCCATGAGGATCAGGCTCTTACTCCTTGCCAGTGCGAAAAGTTCTCTGCATTCCGTACTGGACATAGCTACGGGAGCTTCGCATAGTACATGTTTCCCTGCATTGAGTGCTGTAGTGATGTCTGCGTAATGACTTTCAGGGTGTGAGGCGATATACACAGCGTCAGAGATGCCCAAAAGTTCGGCATAAGAGTCCGTGTAGTGCATATCCGGCATTCTTGATGTGTCTGGGAGTTCTGGAGCATAGATGCCTGTGATGCTGACACCATTAACGAATTTTGCTTCACCTATGAACTTCGGGATGAATGACGTAGAGCCGACTATTCCGATGCCGAGCTTGCGTTTTTCTGTCCTGATTGCGGAACTTGATATGCCTTCTGTTCGCGGAAGATATATGACTTTGCAGTATTCGTTGAGGTAGTCGAAATGTCCTTCCCAGTCCGAGCCCACAGTGAATATGTCCACACCGAGCCTGCGTATATCGTCGATTTTCTGGCCTTCGTACTCTTCGACTATGATCTCGTCAGCAAAGCCCGTAGTTTTGACGGCGTTTATGCGCTCCATTAATGACTGCTTGTTGTTGATCTTGCCGCGAGTTTTGTCGTAGTCGTCGCTAGTGACGCCAACGATGAGGTAGTCTCCGAGAAGTTTGGCGCGTTGCAGGAGGCGAATATGTCCGTAATGCAGCATGTCATATGTGCCGTAAGTTATGACCTTGATCATGTTCGTGTTCAAATCAGCGGTCCACATCAAGCAGAGCCGACATGAACTGCTTCATATACTCCTTTCCGCCGATAGAAACCCTGAGGCAGTCTCCGAACTTCCCGACATTAGGGTATGACTTTATCAGGATTCCTTTTTCGGCCTTCATTCTGTCAACGATTCCCCTCGCGTTAGTCTTCGGTTTGATGAATATGAAGTTGCCCGCATCGCCCTTGTGAGGGTAGTTATTCGCATCAAGGCTCTCAACGAGAAATTTTCTGCCCTCCGTGAAGTCATGTATGAGTTTCTCAGTCATTCCAGGCGACTCAAGAACTGCTTCGGCGAATCTCATAGCGAAAGCATTTACGTTGTGGGGAGTACAAAGTTTCTGGACAAGCGCAATTCCTTCCGTCCAGCCAGCTACATAACCGAATCTGCATCCGGCCATAGAGAACAGCTTCGAGAACGTTCGCGTAATAAAAACGTGTTCACACTCAAGCGCATACTTCATGAATGTCTTGGGGCAAAAATAGTGATAGGCTTCATCAATCAGAACAGTTACCTTTTTATCGCGTGCGGCAGTCATGATTCTTGACATCTCTTCGTCAGTGTAGACGTTGCCCATAGGATTATTGGGGTTGAGCAGAATAAGTAACTGCGTGTCGTCAGTCAAAGCCTCGATGATATTTCTGACATCCATAGTCAAGTCTTCGTTGTAGGGTACTTTCACGAAATTGCGGCCGTACATCTCAGAGTAAACCTGAAACATGAAGTATGACGGCACCACTCCGACAATGCGCCCGTTTTCTGACGTGAAGGCCTGAATGACGTACCTGATGCCTTCAGCCGAGCCGTTGACCAGACATAGATGGGAAATGTCCGTTTTCAAGTGGGAGGCCAACACTTCCGTGAAGTGCAGCGTTTCGGGGTACTGTGCGACAAATTCGGGTGTTATGCCTGCCAGCACTGAGTCGATGAAGTCCTGCGGAAGGCCTCCGGGATTCTCGTTCAGGTCAAGACGCAGATATCCTTTCCTCTCGTTCTGGTCAAAAATCCTGTACAAATTCGCGATGTTCTCGTTGACGTGATACAAAACTGGAATCCTCCTTATGATTTCTAGAGTATCCCGCGCTTGTTCAGGTCATGCAGTGCGTCTATAAGTTGCTTGTTGTCCTCTGGAGTGATGTGTCCTATGTGTCCGACCCTGAAAACTGTATCAGACCATTCACCTCCGTTCGGGCAGATCCATATTCCGTATTCGTCTTTGAGTGCGGCGAATATCTCTCTGGCATTGTGCTTTGCGGGCCTGAGCGCGGTTACTGCGTTCGATGGGGACTCGGATATGTTCTCAAGCGGCAGATCCTTTATCCCCTCACGGAAAGTACGAGCTGTTTCTGCTATAGCTGCCTGTTCAGAGAGTAGCCCTCCCCCCCAGTCCGTAAATATACTTAAGTCTCTGGTTTATCTGCAGCAGAATCGTTACTGCCGGAGTAAATGGAGTCTGGCCTCGTTCCTGATTCTTCAGAGCATCCTTCAGGCTGAGATACATACACACTTCTTCATTCTCAGCAACTCGCCTCAATGCTTCAGGGGCAAGCGCAACTACTGATATTCCGGGCTGAACCGCAAGAGCTTTCTGTGAACCTGTGATCACTGCTGCGGCTCCGAGTTCCGACATGTCCAGCTCGTCAGCAATAAACGCACTGATAGCATCAACTAGGAGCATGATATTATTCTCGCGGCAAAATTCGCCCACCATAGGCATATCGTACAGAACACCTGATGAAGTCTCGTGCATATTGATCAACAATGCTGTGTAGCCCTGTCCTGCAAAAGGCTCTAGATGCTCTCTGGTGAGTCTGCGGCCGAAATGTAGCCGAATCTCTGACATGTTCCGCTTGTGAAGCCTGCACAGCTCCGCAAAACGTCCTCCGAAACTTCCTCCGTTCACAACTATCACTTTGTCCCTGTCGTTCAGGACGTTCATGACTAGGGACTCCATTGCTCCAGTGCCTGAAGCTGTCAGGAATACACATCTACTGTGAGCCGGAGCGGACAAGAACTCGAGCATTAGACGCTCATTTTCGAGCATCACGCTGGAAAACTCCGGTGTCCTGAAATACGGCGTAGAGTGATTAGCGACCTCGATAACCTCATCACTGGACATGACTGGTCCTACGGTGAAGTTAAGCATTTACATTTTTCCCTTCTTCCTGATAATATTCATTGCAGCGTGCTTTAGATTCCACACAAACACTTTCTGCCTGTTGCCCCACACATACTTCTGAAACAGCAGCTTAATAGTCGGTTTCTTCGCCCACTTCTTGGCCAATGCCCTGTAACTCATTCCGCTCCTGAGGTCTCGCATAAACGCTTCCCTGTTCGGATTTGTGCTTATCGTTTTCCTCATGGGACTCTGATACTTCAAAGCCTCCTCAAAGCTCAGTTTGTGGCCGTACATGAATCTTTCTGCCTGCCTGAAGACTTCGCGACCCTTCGACGTGTTGCAGACCACAAGCGATGCCCCGCCGTTGTTCCCGTAAAGCTCCGGACAATAGATATGCACTCCCCACAAATCTCCGAGCGTAATATCTGCTGTCCTGCCCCTAGACGCGAATTTGCACCGGTAACATGACGGCCTGCTCATAAGATGCTGAAGCCATATCGACCAAAACGGGTTAAACCATCTGTCTTTAGTGAGTATCTTTTGCTTGTTCATGAGCGTTATCCTCATCATCTCGAAGTCCCATCTTCCGGTGCCCCCCCCCCCGTACGTATTTTTGCCTAGCATAAGCATCATACGCTGGAAGTCCCATTTACCGCGTGAGAATACACTCCGGCCGGTGTATCGATAATCTATAGACTCTATTCTTGCTCCGTATTTCGCTTCAATTGCATCATCAAGTTTGCGGACATACAGCGGACTCGGAACACCTTCACAGATGACCTCAACAGTTAGCAGCTTGTCCTGATTCACTCCCTCAAGAAACGAGAGCAGCCCAGCAATCTGGCATGGTGTACCGGAAAACAAAACCTTCCTGCCCTCAAGCAGAAACCTCTTCGCGTCACGATATGCTGTCCCGATAATGCTCTGAGAATATTTCGACTTCCTGAACCTCCAAATCTCGCTCTTGTCGGTAACGTAACTGTGAAACACCTTCAGGCCTTCAGCTTCCGCACCGAATATCACGTAGTTTTCATCACAGAATGCCTCGACTATGGCAGAAAATGCTCCTCCTGATGTGCTGTCAAAACGGATTGAGTTGTTCAGGTGATAGCCTCCGAACGTGTACTTGTCATCTTCATGCATCTGGGGCATATTCTCATACGGGCAGACTTTGCGGCACTTGTTGCACCTCACACACAACGAGTAATCCACGACAGGATACCTGAAGCCTTCTGCGTCCTCCTGCATGGTGATAGCTGACACTCCGCAAACCTGAACACATGCCTCACAGCCAAAGCATTCTGATTTGTCGCCGCTGTCAATGAACATTTGCCATATCCCTCAGCATATCAAGCTCCATCTTCAGGAAACTCATAGCCTCAGCCCTCGCACTCTCGATATTCCTGTGTACTGCGTCATAATCGACATTTATGCTGTGATGACCCAAGCCGAAAAGTGAAAGCACCTCGTTAATTTTGCTGCTGCTCTGTTCGCGGACGAATACAGAAAACGGCCTCCTGAACTGTACGCTGAATATCAACCCGTGAAATGAGTTAGTCACTACGTATTCTGCATGTTTCACCAGCGACAAAAACTCTTCGACTCCGGCAGCATAAGCCATTTTGTGGCCTCGTTCTGCATTCACTGCACGCAGGCTTATGTCCACGATCTTCCAGCCGTTTGCTCGTGCTAATTCTTCTGCGCAGGCCTCCATCTCAGGGGAATAGCGGCGGGAATACATCAGCAGATATTTCTCGTCTTCCTGAGGCTGGGCTGTTATGGGGATATACTCATCAGCCGAAAGCAGCAGTGTAGGGTCAATAACTTTCTGCACGGGAATTTCTGTGTGTTCTTGCAGGTAAGGTATCATCTGGTTTTCGCGTATACCCAGAGCCAGAAAGTTCGGGATTCTCTCGTTGATGAGGTGATATGTATCGTCCGTTAATGTAGGGTCTCCGAAACTCGCCGCATATGCCGCAGAATGTCCCCGCATACAGTCATAGTTCGCATAATAGCCGTCATCAATGCCGAACTCATCGGGGCAGAATATAGTATCACTGCCGCAAATGAATGCATGGATATTCTCGTCTGATATGATGTCGTTGAAGTTCTGTGATGTGTATTTCTTGGCTGTCCTCGTGAATCGCTGGCGGTAAAAGCTGTCGAACTTCCTGTAGTTCTCGCGGATTGCAGGCATTGAGAGCTCAACCATACGCTTGGACTCTTCGTCCTGATCCAGCATGTTGCCGAAAGGATTCAGAATATCTTTATCTGCCAGTATGTCCGGACAGTAATCCACTAAGACGGGAGGATAACCCAGTTTTCTGATTGCCTGATGGAGTGCCCAAGTCTGAAGTGCTGAACCGTAATTAGTGAAGTTGCAGTATATGTTAAAACTTACTGTGCCGATTAAAGGGGTAATAGTATGGCTCGTGGCTCGTGGTTGTACACGTTTTATTCATGATTCATCAATACCATTCTGAGAAATTTATTCTGTCTCCTGAAAAATTGGGGTAGCTAAATTATACGACATACATATACATTTGCGTTATAATGCACGGAAATTCCAAGAAAGAAGGATTTATATGCGTAAAGTACTATTGCTGATGGTCGCTCTATGTGTATCAGCAGTCCCAGCCTATGCAGAATTTGCAGCACTTGAGCGCGGACAAACAGCAGGAAGAATCATCTACTCCGTTTCTGACGGTGCATATCTCGCCAAAACCGGACAGCCCATCACCGAAGAAGCCATCTCCTCCCTCAGCTCCAGAGACTACGGCAAAACCGGACTCGTTGCTGACGGAAATTCCCGCCTCATCCTGCGCTACAGGTCAGACCTTCCCGGAACAGTGCTCTTCACCGTATCACCAGCTATCTCCGGCGCAAGGCTTGAGAGTTTCACCACACGCCAGCTTCTCGCCGCACCCATAGCACTCACCAGCACCACAAACGGCTATCAGGCTTCAGCAGTCCTCATAGCTCCGGAGGCTTGGCCGGAAAATATCTCCTACCCGCGCGGAAACTTCACCGTAACAGCTACATTCACCCCAGCACACGGAGATACAGTAAGCGAGGATCTGACTCTGACTCTTCAGGCACCTCCTGTAGTCCTGATTCACGGAGCATTCACCAAAAACGAGAAGATGTTCGGCTATGACAGCAGCACAAATTCCGGAGTGTGGCACAAGCTCGAAGACGCTGGCCTCACCGTAGCAAGCTGGAACTACGACACCTCCAAAACCCCGAAGGAATTGGTCTCAGGCGACTCTAACGGACTCGCTCAGCTCATCGCCAACACACTGAACACCTTCAACGCAAACGGCATCGCTGCAACGAGAGTCGACCTAGTTACGCACAGCTCAGGCGGAATCATTGCGAGGCAGTACCTCCGCACGGACACCGACACCGGCAACAGGACTCCTAACTCCTACAAACTCGGAACTGTCCGCAGAGTCGTAACGATCGCTTCACCCAACTTAGGAACGCCTATAGGCTCGTACTTGTCCGGGAATTTCGACTCTCTTCCGGAATCGTGGCAGAACTGGCAGGGCAAAACATTCTGGGAAGGCTTAGGCTACACACTCATAAAGAATTTTGGTCTGGGCGATAACTATTCTGACGCGGCGATGAGTGCTCTCTCGCTGAAGAGCCAATATCTTGCGGGGCTTGGGTATCCTGGTATTCCGTTCCATGCGATTTACGGCAAAATCAAGGCTGACGAGGCGAAAAAAGGCCAGCTCTTTGATGATATCGTGAACATGAATGT
>JAFTBT010000012.1 GCA_017455085.1 Synergistaceae bacterium | reverse complement strand
TCATCAAGGACTACCGCCGCCGCTTTACCGCACACGACTTCCCAAAGTTCGACATCATAGGAATCACTACACTGTTCACTTTCTGCTGGAAGGAGACCATCGACACCATCAACTCCGCCAAAAATTTCTGCTCCCCTTCCGGAAAAATCCTCGTCGGCGGAATCGCTGCGTCCCTCGTCCCGCAGGAAATACTCCGCGAAACCGGCATCACCCCCATCATCGGCACACTCAACCGCCCCGGCATGATCGACCCGAAAAATCCCGACATCATCGACTCCCTCCCGCTGGACTACTCCATTCTTGAGGAGACAGACTACACTTATCCAGCACATGACGCATATTTTGCCTACACCACACGCGGCTGCATCAGGCAATGCGATTTCTGCGCCGTACCCATCCTTGAGCCGGAATACAGAGACTTCCTCAGCATCTCCCGACAAATCAGCTACATTGATGAACACTTCGGGCAGCGTAAAGATTTGCTGTTGATGGATAATAACGTGCTGGCTTCTCCGAGATTCGATGACATCATTGACGAGATCAAGGCATGTGGATTCGCTAAGGGTGCTTCGTACATTCCTCCTGACGAGTACGCAATCGCCTTCAGGAATCTCACTCAAGGCCTCAACACCCGCGCATACATCATCAAGATCCTCAAGCTCTACGACAAACTCGCAGGCAGACTCTCCGGCAAGGACGCAGGCGATTTCTACAACTACAGGGAGTCTCACGGGCTGCTTTACCCAGAATCCGCAACACCCGAAGAAATCATCAGGGCTGATTCATACTTCAGGCCGCTATACTCTAAACACTTCAGACCCGTAAAACGCTCCAGATACGTGGATTTCAACCAGGGCATTGACGCAAGACTGATTACCGACTCGAACATGCAGAGACTCTCAGAGATCAACATACGCCCCTTACGAATCGCTTTCGACCACTACGAACAACGCGACATATACACCAGCGCAGTCAGACTCGCCGCAAAATGGGGAATATCTGACCTGTCGAACTACCTGCTGTACAACTTCCACGATAAGCCGGACGATTTGTACATGCGCATGAGAATCAACGTTGACTTGTGCGAGGAGCTGGACGTGAAAATATACTCATTCCCGATGAAGTATCACCCCGTCAGAGATCCGGAATACTTCAGAAACCGCGACTACATAGGCACACACTGGAACAGGAAATTCATCCGCGCAATCCAGGCTGTAATGAACTCCACGAAGGGCAAAATCGGAAGGGGAGTCGCATTTTTTGAGGCAGCTTTCGGCAGAGATATACACCAGTTTCACGATATACTCTACATGCCGGAGACGTTCATAATCTACAGGGAGAAATACAGCACTCTTGCTGAGGAATGGCAGGCAAAATTTTATGCACTAAGTGAGTCAGACATGAAGACCGCTAAATCCATCATAGAGTCCAACAATTTCGGGAATACAGGTGAAGTAAGCGAAGAGTTGAGGGATGTACTGAGCTATTACCTCATCGAGCGGTAATAACTATTTTCCGACACAAAACCTGCTGAAGATACGCATCCACCGAGAATTTAGCCCACACACAACCTGCTGAAGATATACGCTATCTATTACCTCCTGTTATGGGGGGTATTATTTTCCGACACAAAACCTGCTGAAAATCGAGTCCAGTAACTCATCTCCTGCGTCAAGCCCCAAAACCCACAGCATCCCCATCCTCGCAGCACCCAACATCCCCGCACACACATCCTCACCCATCCCGCACATCACAGCTTCTTTTGCTTCACGCAACGCCAACAAACTCCCCCTCATCTCCTCAAGCTGACTCACAGACGCATTCAGCCCAGCACTGAGAATCGACTCTCCACACGCAATTTCATACACTGCACTCTTCACGTCATCAATACCTGCCAGATTCTTGGCCGACACACGAATTTTCCGCAGGGGTATCTTTTCGTCATCAACTCTGCTCACTAAATCCGACTTGTTCAGAATCACAATAGCCCTTTTGCTCTCAAGACTACGCATGTAACTCACATCCTCATCTGTCAGCTCACAAGACCCATCCACAACGTACAGGCATATATCGCTCTCACTCAGTGCCTCCAACGCAAGCCGAACTCCTTCCGCCTCGATCGCATCGTCAGACTCTCTCAGACCCGCAGTGTCCATCAGCCTCACAGGTACCCCGTCAATGATTATCCCTTCCTCGATGATGTCCCGTGTAGTTCCTGGAATGTCCGTAACGATTGCTCTCTTCCGGCCAAGCAGCGCATTCATCAGCGAGGACTTCCCCGCGTTGGGACGACCGGCAATCACGACTCTGACTCCTTCACGCAGAATCGCTCCAGCATTGCACTGCGCAATCAGCCCTTCAAGCTCAGAGATTACCCCATCGATTCCAGCAAGCACATCGAAATCCGCGCTCTCACCTTCCGGAAAATCCAGCTGCACCTCAAGATTCCCCTGCAAGCGCAAAATTTCGTCATGTATCCTGTGCGCTTTTCGGGACAATTCTCCGGTGAGTGTCCTAGCTGCTGCGTGTAGTGCCTCCGAACTGCGAGCCTGTATCACGCCCAAGACTCCTTCTGCCTGCGCAAGATCTATTCTGCCGTTGAGAAATGCCCTGCGTGTGAACTCCCCAGCTTCGGCCATTCTCGCACCGTTCCTCACGGCGAGCTCCAGACACGTACGAGCAACCAGACTCCCGCCGTGAGTGTGTATCTCGATTACGTCCTCACCTGTGTAGCTCTTTCCTCTCGCGAATCTCACAGCAAGCACCCTGTCTATGACTCTGCCGTCAGAATCGCAAAGGCTCGTGAGATACATTCTGCCTGCCTCCGGAAAATCCTGACGCTTCACAAGTTTATGGGCAACATTAACGGCATCGAGGCCTGAGATTCTCACAACTGCTATTCCCGAATGCCCCAATGCCGTCGAAATTGCTGCTATCGTGTCGTGATTACCCAACCTGCGCCCTCAGCCAGTCCTCAGCCATCGCGCGGCTGGATACCTTTCCGGTTCCCACAGCCATATCCAGAGCGTCAAGCAGTTCTCCGACTCTCCTGCCCGGCTTCATGTTCAGGAGGCTCATAACTTCGCGGCCGGTCATGTAGCGGGTGAGTCCGTTGGTCTGCATTTTGACGTTGTCGAAGCGTCTCAACACCTGCTGAAGATTCCAACGGTTATTCTCGATATTGTCCCTGACTTTCTCAAGATGCCCTGCTGCGTCAGCTATACAGTACGCAAACTCTATCGCTACCTCCACTGCGTCACGGGTATACTCCAGAACGTCCCGACAGAACTGCTCCTCAGTGAATGGCTCATAAAATTTCTTGTATCCGTTGATTATCGCTATGACCTCGTCAATTATCTGTGAAGGAACATTCCAGCGCGTCATGTCTTCATTCACGAGGCGGTCTGTGTATTTAGTCCTGTCGCTTCCGTCAAGCGTCCTTGTGCCTATCAGCCCGAACAGTCCCGCAAGCACAAACGCGTCATTCTGCATGATTTTGCTGGTGTCCATTCTCTGCTCTATGATCCTCAGGATTTCCAGAACATGCTCGTAATTGCTGCCCTTGCTGATAGTTCCGGCGTGGTATGATTTGAGTTCCTCAAGCTCCGGCAGAAAATATGGTATCAGGTCGTAATCATCACACAGCTCTATGAATCTATGCGGCCTGCGGTGGAGTCCCTTCATGATTTCGCGTCCCCATCGTTCAGCGGGAATGTTATTCATCCTGTCAGAATAGACATCTAGAAATGCGCGTACATCACTTTCGCTCTTCCAGAAAATATCCATCTCGAACTCAGCAGCGAATCTCAGCATGCGCAAAATCCTCAATGGGTCAGCGTCAATCAAGTCCACATTGTCGCCGGTTAAGCGTATGACTCTGTTCCTGATGTCGAACCTTCCGCCGAACGGGTCAACTACTCCGCCGTCAGACCGTATAGCTATGGCCTCAATGCTGATGTCTCGACAGGCTAGGTCATCCTCGATGCTTCCGCCCCTGAGCGCAAACGCCCGGAATGGTACGCCGAGTATTTCGCCTCTGAGTGCAGGGTATGAGCCACGTGCGTCTACTGTGCCAGTCCCGAGAGAGCGTGCGGCCTGATACATGTCGTTGCAGTCGATAGCAAGGGTGATAGTTTCGGGCTGAATACCCATTTCGAGCATACGTACTGTGTCGCCGACAAGCCAAGCCTTGAAACCTGATTCTTCTATTTTCTGGAGAACGTCAAGGTAATTTCTCATGCGTGAATCCTCCCTCATGAAATTGTGTGTATTGTATGGAAAATTATTGTGTAGATTCTAACACGCGCTATAACTTTCACGAAATGAATTAGCCTTTATGATTTACTAACGGCTGATGATTTTACTGTGAGTGATTGATTGACGGTGTGAGTATTTTGTTGACGGTGTGAGTGATTTTCTGATAGTGCGAGTATTTTGTTGACGGTGCGAGTGATTTTCTGATGGTG
>JAFTBT010000074.1 GCA_017455085.1 Synergistaceae bacterium | reverse complement strand
TCGTTCATGATACCTATTTCAACATCGTGGGAGATACCGCAGATTTTCACTTTAGCCATTTGTTACGCCTCTGTAGGGAAAAATAAAAGCAGAGCCGGTAAAATTCTCCAGACTCTGCCGAAATTATATCAGGTTATCAGTACAAATTACTCTGCTTCGGTCTGCACTTCAGGTTCATCCTTAGGTTCATCCTTCACAAGCTGCACTTCAGGCTCTCTAGGAAGTCCGAATAACGGAACGAATCTATCAAGCCCCGTAAGCGTCAGGAACAGCATAGAGACTACTGCGATCCACGCAAGATAGTTGTGCAGGATAATATCTCCGACGCTGATAGCACCATTTTCCACAGGATACACGGCGTAAACGATTCCAGCGAAGAACGCCAAATACACATGCCAAGGTATAAGCTGAGAACCAAACACTCCCATAGCGTCCGCAAACGTTGCGTTTCTCAGAGCGAGTTTGTACATAGCCTTCGGAGAGCCTTTTACATGGCGGTCGGTCAAGTCCTTGATGATGGGACTCATAGTAACGATTTGAGCCATTTCGTCAGCGAGTGCAGCATTTCCCACGAGGCATAACAACCCGTTAGCGAACATGAGCTGTTTTACGCTGTGTACGCACCTCATGACGAGAGCAGCTATTGCCCCGAAAGCGTCCATTCTGCGCATGACTCCCCCAAATGCTCCGATCCATAGCATCATCACGACAACCCAGCTTCCCGCGTCAGCAAAGCTAGACTGCACCATCTCCAGAAATTTGCTCAGGCTGGTAACTGTTCCGGCAAAGTACCCGCAAATCAGTGAGCCTAGTATTCCCGTGCCGAGACACACCAGAGTATTCACTCCTGCACCCGCCAGCACAAGCACAGCGATTAACGGGATGACCATGTAGTACGGTACTCCGGCCTTGACCTGATTCAGGAGGGTAACAGCAGCAGGACGTTTCTCGTTTAGTGCGTCCCACACGGACTGGGGAATCTGGGCGATAGCTTCGTTAGCGTTGCCGACAGTGTCAGGAAGTCCCATGTTGACCGCAGCAAAGTAGAACGCTGCAGCTCCAGCTACTAGGCACAGGAAAGACCACACGCCTTGATGGCGGACTCTGTCGGTGATCTGGACACCCTGAAGGGATGAGCTGACGACTGTAGTGTCGGAGATGAGTCCGATGTTGTCTCCGAAGCATGAGCCTCCAGCAATGGCCGCGATTGTGAGGACGTTTGAGCCTCCGACAATGTGGTTGAGCCACAGGAAGATCGGTGCGCAGGCTGCGAAAGTTCCCCACGAAGTGCCTGTAGCGATTGAGAGGATAGCAGTAACCAGAAGGGAGGTCATGGCTACGAGCTTGGCCGTGAGTCCGAGAGAAAGAGCCATGTTGATGATTGAGGCAGCGACTCCGGTTTCCATGAAGCAGGTAGCGACTGCATAAGCCATCTGTAGAATCAGGAAGACCAGAACGATATGCTTCATGCTTTCGACAGCGGCATCCATGAGGTCGTTGAACTTGACGCGGGCGAAAATGAGGCCGATTATCAGCGCGTAAACCAGTGCGAGCGGTGCAGCAAGAAGAATATCAAGCCCGAAACCGAAAGAGCCGTTCATGAGGACAGCAAGAACGATAACGGGGCTTAACTTGAGCAAAGCTAACATGTTGAAAAATTCACTTCCCTGAAAAGAATAAATGTTGTGGTAATTGTACCAGATTAACGAGATGGCTGTATATGTAGAGGCATGTGAAGATACTAATGCTGCAAGGATGATAGAGGCAAGGATGATGAATTTCTGAAGACGGCTTATTTCGCACCACCCGCCCGCCCACTCAATGAGCCAACAAAAAACGGCAGACCCAAGACTCTGAGCCTGCCGTAATGTCTTCCGTGTGTGTAATCCTCTATGACGCTGAACTGCTGGAGCTGCTGTTGCTTGAGCTGTTGTTGTTCAGCATGTTCAAGATCGACGCTATCGAGGCCGCCTGCTGCGACAACTCCGCTATATTCTGCTCCGCCGCCGCAAATTTCGTCCGAAGTGCCTCCTCCTGACGGTCAAGCCTCTCTTGATACTTCTCCAGATACTCATCTATGCTGTCAATCTGCGTCTGAATATCATCTATCTGTCGCGAAAGTGTTCCTTTAGTTTCTCCGGTCGCCGAACTCGTCAGCATACTCTTCACCCAGTCGTCCATGTCGTTCGCAAACATCAGCATAAGCTCCTGCGTCTCGTCTGCATTGTCCTCCAGAGCCTCCATGAATTTGCTCTCGTCAAAGTCCAGTTCTCCGGATTTCCCGTAATCCGTGCTGGTCGTCGCAAGCCCAAGCTGGAATAACCCCGTATACGTGTAATCCAGTTTCAGAGCCTTCATCGCTGAAGTTCCGGATAACGTGATTGTGTCGTTGCTGGTAGAAGAAATCACAATCTTATCATCAGACACTGAAGCCTTAATCAGCGGCTGCTCACGTAATTTTCCGTTCTCATCGTAAAAGTTGTTGTACATCTCAACGTTCGTGCTGTCGTTGATCATGTCTACAACATCCTGCAATGACTGTGTCGGCAGTATCGACAAATCCATATAGGTGCTTCCGATTCTGAGTCTGAGTGTAGACTCATTCCGGAGGCCGTTATCCGCCATAGTCCCGTAAATTTCTTCGGAGCTTGTATTCTGCGTGAATGAGTACGTGAAACTCTTGGCCGTCAGGTTACGCATCTGTGTCTTCGTCTGCCTCAGCAACGCATTTCCATGCAGGAGTCCCCATCTCATTCTGAAGTCATCACTGTCTATCGTTGCTGCAGTATCCTCGTCAACTTCGCTTTCTGTCATGCGGGTATTCATCCACGTCATGAGGTCGTTGTAGTTGTCCTTGAAGGTCGTAATCGCCTCTATGGCCTTCTCCGCGTCATGGTATATGTCCAGCGACACAGAGCCTAATCCCTTGAGCTGAAGCGTTACTCCTTTGAGGTTCGATATCTCGTTGCCGTAAGCCTCGCCGATATTGTTGCTGTCTCTCTGGACTTCCTCACCGTTAAGCGAAATTATCGCGTTGTGCGCTTCGGTGATGTTGTCCTCCAGATTCAGGCCAAGCGCGTCAATCAATCCGTCTCCGTCATCCTCAAGGCTGAAGGTGTTTGCGTCATACTCATACTCAATGCTGAGTTCATCGCCGTATCCGGGAAGGGTTCTGCTGGTCAATTCAGGGGTCTTCCAGTTGAACGTGTAATCCAGCGAATAATTATTGTGTGTTGAAGTATCATCAAGTGTTCCCGTCCACACAGCTTTTTTGTCGATAGTGAAAGAGTGCGTAGCCTTCAGCACATCATTTCCCGTAACGCTGCTTGACGATATGATTTTGTCGCCGTTAGCGTCAAGGATATATTCACCGTCCTCGTCAGTCTCGTATACCGGCTCAACCTCAAGATTGTAGTAGTTCGTATCCTCTCCGTACTGAACGCTTAATGCTCCAGTTGCTACAGTCATTCCGTAATCCTGAAGGCTAAGTGTATTGGTTGATGTGCGTACTCCGGTGAAAGATACAGTGTTTCCGTCAGAGTCAGTGTGATTCAGTGTGTAGCTTGATCCTGATACAGGATAATACCATTCATATCCGCCGTCAGAGTCCGGAATCCACTCTACAGTCGGGTTTCCGTCGTCATCTTCGCCAATGTTGAAGTCTACTCCCTCGTAGAAAGTCTTTGTGCCTTGAGTTATGGTGTTAGTGCCGGTTGTGAAGTCAAACGATGCTTTGCTGACGCTGAAATTGTAGCTGTTCTTTGGGCGCGTGCCTGTGTATGTGCTGACTTGGCCGTCTTTTGACACCGTAATAGTGTACTTTCCTGCGCTGCTGACATCCTGAGCGTTCCACTTTGACCGCTGCACCAGAGTCATGCTGCTTCCGTCGCTGATGAGGTCATAGATTTTTGTGCGGCCTCCCTTCACCACTGTAACGGTGTAGTCTCCCGCGTCCAGAACAGAGCCGTCATCCATCGAGAAAGCTGCATATCCGCTGCCGTCATCACTTACTGTGAATCCGGTGATAGTGTTTCCGTCAGAATCAGCCGCAGTGATTGACGTAGGGCTGTCGAAATTCCCGGTATACAGCGGAGGAATAGTAGTGTCCTTGTTCCACGTGATGACTGCATAGCCGCCGGGGCCTTCACTGACCGTGAAATCTGTACCCTCCTCAAAAGTTTCTGTGCCGTCAGTGATTCTGACTGCTGCACCCTCAAACTTTGAGTACAATGGCTGATCAAGAGTGCTGTTGAGGTTGATAGCGTCAGACGCGGAACGCTGTATTGCGTCCGGCATAGATAGGACTTCTCCGCCGCCTTCGCCTTTGCCCGTGTATAGCAGGGTCATTGTTGCGTCAGCAACGGGAGTGTTGATCCACGTGATTTGCGGTGCGCCGTCAGAGTCAGCGGTGATTTTGTAGTCGGTACCGTATTCGTAGGTGTTATTGTCGTCAGAGAGGGTGAAGATTTTCGCCAGAGCAGTATCGACTCTTTCTTGGTAGTCTGAATCGCTTTCACTGGTTTTCTGTTTTGAGACTCCTGCGTCACTGAGAATCTCCGAATACTTCAGTTTTACTCCAGAAAAGCTGGATATTTCTGTAGTTTCTTCGCCGTATGTATAATCCGCTGTGGCCTTCAGTGCAGAAAATGACTCGTAGTACAGCGTGTAGGATTTGCCTGCGTCCGGCTGAGTGTGGATGATCCAGTTGATTTTGCCTGTGTCCGCGTCAATAGTGTAGTCCGTACCCTGAGTACATACGCTTCCGTTAGGGAGGGTGATAATGACT
>JAFTBT010000073.1 GCA_017455085.1 Synergistaceae bacterium | reverse complement strand
TCCAGTACAATGCAAACACTATCGGGAAGAAAATCGCGAACTGCCACGAGTTAAACAGCAATCCGGACACCTCCAGACATTGCACTTACCACAAATTGCGGGATATGGAGTATAATAATTTTTTCAGCGGGAAATTTTTGTAGTGCTCTTAGTTGAGCGCAGTTAACGTGTGTGTGTGTGTGACAGAATATACAGCCTAAACACCTTTACGTCAAGCTCCTTTTCTGAGAATATATCTGCTATTATAACTCCATCACTATTTTTACAGGAGGTATTTTCATGAAACGTTTACTTGCAGCTATAGCGTTATTAGTGGTATTCGCTGCACCGTCATCTGCCCTGACCGATAAAGAGTACTTCAGGATGAGACAGTACAGTGCGGCATATGCCAAAGCAGACAAGAGAATCAATCGTGTGTGGGCTAACCTCAGGAAGTCACTGCCCAAAAGAGTGTTTGCGGAACTTCAGGAGCTCCAAAGCGAATGGATCGAGTCCGGCCGGGACGAAGAAGCTCAAAGCCTCATGGATGAAGGGTACTCGAAAATAGACGCGTACGTGATCGCGACTAATGACCGAGCCGAAGCCCTGCCCAAACTTGCGGAAGACCTCCGGAAAAAATCTAGCACTTCACGAGTCGCAACGAAGACCCCAAAGCCTGAACCTAAGCCCGACAGAAAAACCGCACGCAAACCAAAGCCGGAGCCAGAACCTGAACCGGAATATGACCCTGAACCTGAACCGGAGCCAGAACCTGAACCAGAACAGGAGCCGAAAACAGAAACAGTATCGTATCCACCACTGACTGACGACGAGAAGAATAAAGAGAATGACTCTCCGCAGGTGATTGACCCTTCAGGTGAGTACGAGAGTAAAAATGCATTCATGACCGTGAAGGTGATCGATAGGTCATCTATGGAGGTTGAAGTTGTGATTTCACGCTGGAAAGACGAAGTTCACTGGAAGGCTTCAGGATGGTTTGACAACGATATTTTGGAGCTTTCGGATTCTGAGTACAGCACGTGCCAGATGACTATATACTTTGACCCGGATAGAGCCAGAGTAGTACCGTCTGAATCTGATGACTGGGCGAAAGTTACTGCTGATGATTTCGAGCTCAGAGGCACATACATGAAGAAGTAATAGCCTGTAGAGACACATAAGCCGGAAGATTTTCATAGTTCCCCTTGATGCGGAGAGTGTCAGGGGAATTTTTGTGCGTATGAGTTTGAGAATAGCAACTGTACATTATTCGAGTTCGCAGAGATTAGTCTCATTTCACTTTATGCATCATCAAACACTGTAGTTCTCCGTAGAAAACTATGCCCCTCCGTAAATCTTAAGGCCTCGATTGCTGAATAACAGTGCTGCAAAATCATGAAGGCCGTACCACAAAAATATATTTGACCGCAAAAACTTTTCATGTTTTAATTGCCTAACAAATTTTTTCACAAAGGAGATGTGTTTATCATGAGCAGGGTACAAAAATTTTCCCTATTCGTGATTCTTTCACTGCTGTTGTCATTCACTATCACCACAGCACACGCAGCAACATACTATTACGCAACTACAGACATGACATGGGCAGAGTTCTACGCAGGAGAGACCAAAGAGTCATCATCCGACCTCTACGCTCAGGGCCTCGACGCAATCAGCACACCCACAACTCACGGGCTGGCACGTTTCCCGCTGGTGCTTGGAGTCTCCGGAGACACAGGCACAACCATAAGCGGCCTAAAAGCTGTTCAGGTTCGCATGAGTGATGATGTCTATGCGGCTTTGAGCAATGACTCCAGATTCACATTCACAGATTCAGAATTTGACGAGTACAAACCCGTAAACTCTGACGGCACATTCGGCGCAATGATCACCGAATCCACAACAGCAACCGATGCAGTCGCCACTATGGCCACAGGCTCAAGCGCAAGGTGGGGGCATTACGTCATCAGCGTCCAGAGTGCAGACATCACCATAGGCAGCGCAAACAGGTATTGCGATTACTATTTGGGTGCATTGATTCAGACAGCGAGCGGCAAAATCTACGGACTCAGGCACGACAATAATATCTGGAGCAACACGGATATAGCCTTCTGCGTCAGTGCAAACTACACAGAGCCTCACGGTACAGGAGTCACCAGAGATTACGACTACACTGTGAATCTTGAGGGAGAGACCATCACGAAAATCACATACATGCTCAAGGGCAGGCCTGATGTCGTCATCAACACAAATCTTTACGTGAAGAGGCAGAGCAGCGCAAAAGTTCAGGCAGTATCCCAAAATCTGGACACCGGAGCAAGCGTACAGGTGCAGTTAGCTTTGACGAATGCAGACAGCTATACGTTTTCAGGCGTGGCACTCAGAAGCGGACGCACCAGCATTCCCGTAACAGACTGCACATATTCTGACGGAGTACTCACCCTCACGAATCCCGCAGCAGGTAGCTACACAGCCACATTCACCAGCGATGAATACGTGGACATCTCCGCAACGTTCACTCTGTCCGACCACTTCGCCACAACAAATATGACGTGGGCAGAATTTTACGCAGGAGAGACCGGAAACACTTCCACAGAGCTTTTCGCCGCAGGTATGGATGCAATCAGTTCACCCACAGCAAGAGTCGCGTACAGGTTCACCCAGTTAGTGAGCGAGTCCAACGACATTGGCGGCAGGGACATTACCGGCGTGAAGGACGTACAGGTAAAGATGACGGGTGATGTGTACAAGCTGCTCAGCAATGACTCACGCTACACGTTCACTGATGAGACATTCACCGAGTACAAGCCCGTAAATGCTGACGGAAATTTTGGGGCGATGGTCACGCAGACAGTTACGGCCTCCAGTGCAGACGTGACTCTATCCAGCGGGGCGAGCGCGGTTTGGGGAAACTATGTGCTGAATATTGCGAGTGCTGACGTGACTCTCGGCTCAGGTGATACACGCTACTATCTGGGAGCATTAATCACCACCAGTGACGGCAAAGTCTACGGCATGAGGCACAACAATAATTTATGGTTCAGTGCTAGCGATATGGCTCTGGCAGTGCAGGAGTTCGTGGAAGTTCACGGGGTCTCACGCAAATACGCCTACACTTCGGACATGGCCGGAAAGACCATCACCAAGATTCAGTACATGCTCAAGAATCTTCCGGACGTGATCGTGAACTGCAATATCACCCTTCCCGCAATCTCAACCACAAAAGTACTTGCGTCCAATTCTGAGATTCTTTCCGGCAAAAACATATCGATTCCCCTCACGTTTGACGACCTTCCTAATGGCGTAACGTACGAATTAGTATCGCTGTACACCGGCTCAAGAAGAGACCGCACATACATCACTGACTACACATATGCGAACAACACCATCACCATCAACGAGGAAGCAGCACCCGGAATCTACACGGGAATTTTCCGCGCAAAGGGCTATACGGATATTGCGGTTACGTTCGTTGTCAAGAAATATTACTACGCCACCACAAATATGACTTGGGCGGAGTTCTACGCAGGCGAAATAGTTACTACATCAGAGGATTTGTACACTCAAGGCCTCGATGCGATAAGCTCTCCTACAGCAAGAGTAGCAGGGAGATTCACACAGTTAGCCAGCGAATCAAACGACTTAGGCGGACGGGATATTACCGGCGTGAAAAATGTGCAGGTCAGAATGGTTGATGATGTGTACCAGCGTTTTAGCGATGATGTACGCTACACATTCGTGGACACAGAATTTACAGAGTACAAGGACGTTAATGCTGTAGGCACGTTCGGCAGGATGGTTACCGAGTACGAAGAGGCCAATGACGCAGTCGTAACCCTCAAGAGTGGAGCAAATTCCACGTGGGGAAACTACATGCTGAGTATTTCGGGCGTGGATGTGGCTGTAACTTCCGGAGACGACCGCCTAGACTTGGGAGCACTCATCACGACCAGCGACGGGAAAACCTACGGACTCAGGCACAACAGCAATTTGTGGTTCAGTGCTGGAGAAATTGCCCTGACCTACAAGGAATTCATAGAGCCTCACGGGATCGTAAGGGATTATGACTATACGAGCGACCTTCAGGGAAAGACCATCACAAAAATTCAGTTCATGCTCAAGAATAAGCCTGATGTTGTGATTGATTGCAGCGTATACCTGAAACTTGAGAGTCCTGCGTCAGTGAGCTATGCATACCCCGAAGGCTATCACGGTATCTTGGCCGGAACAGGAGACCCCATAACTATCACATTCAGTAATCTTCCCTCAGGAGTTACGTATGATATAGACTCAGTGACTCCGAGCATCAGGCACGCGGCGGCATTGGACTCCGAACTATACGAATACTCAAACGGTGAGCTGACATTTTCCCAGACTCTCGGCGCAGGCAGGTACAAGGCAGTTTTCAGCACGGAGAGACATTCTGACTTGGCCGCAACAGTTGAGGTGTTCACCACTGACGCAACAAGCCTCATAGTCTCCAACGACAAGAACGGTGCGGGGTTGAACTTCCTGCTGACTCCGAAAGGGTATATTGACGCTGTGGATGATGAACTCGACAGCAACAAGTTCGTGAATGCCAGCGACTATACCACGCTTGCGGAAAACTCCACGACCGAATACACATCAGGCCGCAACGAAATAGCAGGCTCGGGCTTTACGTTCGACATAGTGCTTGACGGAGTATCAGACGACTACACCGGAATCGTGGGCTTCGGGAAAATTGTTGTTATGAACAGCACAACACTCGGCAGTCTGTACGACTCAGTGTATACGGCGGTGAACTCCATACCTGTTGGCGAAAGCGGATGGCGTGAGATTCCGAAGTTCTCGGCTCTGAACAGTGCAGGCCTGAAAGTTGTGCAGGTGTTTCCTGACGGGACAAGCAGGGACATAAGCAACCTCACAGGCACGGGAGCAATGATTGACTCCGACGGCTCGATAATGTTCTTTTACGGAATCATGGCCGCAGACAGCAGCACAATCACCGAAGGAGAGTATACCCTCTCACCCGAAGGCGAAACCCTCATCAATGATGGACTGCGTGACGGACACATCAGCACCACGATATACATTGAGGGTACACAGTCAGGCTCAAGCACTCCCGATACTCCAGATACACCCGGCACTCCTGATGAAGGGGACTCATATTCTGCGACACCCGGCACTCCTGCTGTGAACGTTCAGGATTCAGCGACAGCCCAGAAGATTCTTGACGCTCTCAGTTCCGGATCTAGTGCAGTAACCAGCAGCACACAAGTACTTTCGCTCCCTGCAAGTTCAGCGGGTAGAGTGAGGGGTATTGCCTCCGTGAGCGCAGAAGAGCTTGAAGCAATCCCCAGCAACGAGACTATTGCGGTGATACTTCCATTAATGAGCGTGGACAAAGAAGCAGTGTATGTGTTCGGTGTTGACCTGAGCGATCTGGAGGCAGGGGCGTATATTTTCCTGCACATGATGGCGGAGTCTAAAGCTACAAACGCAGCAGCTTTCCACGCATCAGCCCAAGAGACGGCATACACATTCCTTGACGACAACGGCAGCGTAACAAAAACTGTCCCAGCGAACAAACACGTCAACGTAGCGGCATACATGCAGCCTGATTACACGTATGCTCCAATAATCACGACAAGTTCATCCGCAAATAAAGGTACTCTCAGCAGTCCCGGTGGCGGATGCAATACGATAGAGACTCTTGCACCGATGATGCTTGCGGTTCTGCTGCTCATAGCTCGGAAAAAGTAAAGCACTCTGTAGATTCATAACACGCAGATTTTTCTTTATGGGCTTCCCTGAAATATGGGAGGCTCATTGTTTATACGTATTCATGTGCGATAATTATACTTACACAAAATTTTTCACACACACAGGAGGAAATTCTTATACTCTATGCTTCAAGTCATTAACCCCTTTCTTGTTACCGGTCTGCTGTTTTTTCTGAGCCTAGTTGCTGGTGCGCTCTCCGAAAAAATCAAAGTCCCCGCCCTGATTCTGTTTTTAGGTATCGGAATGCTCGCAGGTGTCGATGGTCCCGGAGGCCTGAACTTCTCTGACGCAAAAGCTGCTAATGATGTCGGCACGTTCGCTCTGGCGTTCATACTGTTCTCCGGCGGCTTCCAGACCCAATGGAGCGACATCAAGCCCATAGTCACGCAAGGTATCGTGCTTTCCACGCTGGGAGTATTTCTCACGGCTGTAGCTATGGCTGTACCGCTGTCCATGCTCCCGTACATCTCCTACAAGGATGCATTTCTTCTCGGCGCAATAATCTCGTCCACAGATGCGGCGGCAGTGTTCTCGATCCTCAGGACGCAAAAAGTCGGAGTGAAGGGTGCGCTAAAGCCCTTGCTTGAGTTCGAGTCCGGCAGCAATGACCCGATGGCTGTGTTCCTGACGTTGACGGCGATAACGTGGCTGAAGAGTCCTGATGTTCCGTTGGGAGAGCTGGCTGTGAAGTTCGTGGTGCAGATGGCTGCGGGCGGAGCTGTTGGGTACTTGATGGGGAGGGCTGCGTGCTGGGCGATACAGCGGCTTAGAGTCACGAACGAGGCACTTTATCCGGTGTGGGGTATCGCGATCGTGATGGCTACTTTCGGCCTGACTGAGTCAGTTTATGGCAACGGGTACTTGGCCGTATACGTGTGCGGTATCGTGATGGGCGGAGGGAATTTCCTGTACAAGTACAGTCTCCAGAGATTCCACGAGGGTTTTGCGTGGCTGATGCAGATAGTGATGTTTCTGGTGCTGGGATTGCTGGTGACTCCTCACGAAATTATTGACCTCACCATAATCGGGACGGGACTGTTTGTGTCGTTCTGCCTGATGTTCATAGCGAGGCCGATAGCGATTTTTGCGGGGACTATCTTCAGCCGCTTCAACTGGAGGGAAAAACTCTTCATAAGCTGGACGGGACTCAGGGGAGCAGTGCCGATAATTCTTGCTACATACCCGTTGACTGAAGGGCACCCGTACGCTACGTACATGTTCAACCTGATATTTTTTGTGGTGTTGACGTCTGTGATGATTCAGGGGAAGACACTTGCATTTGCGGCCAAGCTGCTGAAACTGGATGCGGCGGTTCGTGAGGCGAAGTCGTGGATGTTGAATTTCGACATAACTCCGGGATCTGGGACGGACATTACCAGCGAAGTGGATTTGCTTCCGGATGCTGAAGTGATAGGTCGGCAGGTGAAGGACTTGAGATTCCCTGATGGAGTTACGATTCTGCTGATCAATCGCGGAGAAAAGTACTTGATCCCTAAAGGGTGGACGGTGCTGGAGGAGAATGATACGTTATTGTTGTTCGGAGACAGGGCGAAACTTTCTGTGGTTGAGGCACAGCTTGCGCGTAAGGCTGTACGTAGTGAGTGAGGTATGTTTTTGTGAGTGAGGCTGAATACACACAGTGATTGCTCGTGAGGCTCAACACACACAGTGATTTGCTCGTGTAGCCTAACACAAAAATTAATGCTGACTTTTTGCCACGACTGCGCTAATATTCAGGCATTCCCAACAAAGGAGAGAATCTACAATTATGAATAATGACAGCTTGCGCGATTTCGTCAAGGATTTGTTCACGCTCAGAACTGTATGGATCGACAAAGGTCGCGGAAGATGGGCCGTCAAGAAACGACTCCATCCGGTTTTGCGGGGGATATTCTGCACTGCTGGGGTAGTGCTGTGCGGAGTAGTATATGCTGCGTTCCAGAACCCCAGACTAGTGGAAGCAGAACCAAAGACTCTCACAGCTCCCACTCATCCGCAAGTCATCACTGCCTCACTGCCTGAGCCGGAGAATCTGCCCGTTGTTGCTGCGGCACTTCACGATGCCCCAGAAGAATCTTCACCTCCTCCAGTTCAGCGGACAGGCCAAAGCATAATCATTCCACTGACGACTCGAAAGACTAATGCCTCAAGTTTGCAGTTGCCATCAGAAAAGAATCCTGACACCGACAGAATTATTACTGTCCATAGGGAAAAACAGCAGGAAGACTTTCAGGATGCCCCGCCGATTTGGAACGAGCCGCCCGTTGCCCCAAGACCTGACAATAACGGCAAGTACAATATACGTGTCAGCAAATCAGCATACACATTGACGCTCTACAAGGGCAACGAATTTGTGAAGAGCTACCCGATCGCTGTGGGCAGGAATCCCGGCGACAAGAAGCGAGTCGGCGACAACAGGACTCCGGTCGGAAATTTCAAGATCGTATCTATCGAGAATGCCTCAAAGTGGACTCATGACTTCGGGGACGGCAAAGGCAAAATCAAGGGAGCATATGGCCCGTGGTTCTTGAGGCTGGATGCTAAGGGCTGGAAGGGTATCGGGATTCACGGAACACATGACCCGGATTCGCGGGGAACTATGGCAACAGAAGGGTGTATCAGGCTCAGCAACGAGGACATAGCCGAGCTGAAGACTTTTGCGTATAAGAATATGCCTGTAGTGATAAGGGAGAATTGATAGAAAAATGCTAAAGTGTGGAATTGTAGGGTTGCCGTTGTCCGGAAAATCAACGGTCTTCAACGTAATAACCAGAGCAGGAGCAGAAGTGAAGCCATATGCATCCGGAAAAACAGAGCCGAATCGTGCGCTGGTGAATGTGCCTGATGCTAGGTTCGACAAGCTGGTGGAGATATTCAAGCCAAAGAGTGAGAAGCCCGCTGATGTGGAGTTTGTGGACTTGGCCGGACTCTCTCGTGACGCAGGCAAAGGCGCAGGACTGGGGAACTCGTTTCTGTCGTTCGTGTCGGAATCAGAAGCGTTGCTGCATGTGGTGAGGGTGTTTGCGAACTCGTCAGTGCCACATCCGGAAAATAGTATTGACCCGTTACGTGACTGGCACATCGTAGAAGCAGAGCTGATATATCGTGATTTGGGGGTAATCAGCAACAGGCTAGCACGTCTTGACGAGAAGAAGGCCAAGAAGAAACTGACTCCACAAGAGAGCGCGGAACTTGACCTCCTGAAGGAACTAGAGGCTCATCTGCTGGAGGAGAAGCCCTTGCGTGAATTTCCACTCACTGACGAACAAAAACGTATGTTGTCGGGTTTTGCGTTCCTGACGCTGAAGCCTGAGCTGGTGGTTCTGAATCTGGACGACACACAGACCGGAGACGTTTCGGAGCTTGCTGGCCTTGAGGCGGAGATGCAGGCCAAAGGTCTGAAGAGTGTACGCGTTTACGGAGCGACAGAGATGGAGCTAGAGCAGCTAGACCCCGAAGACAGAGCGGAGTTCATGAAGGACTTGGCAATCACTGAGCCGGGAAGGGACAGGCTGATTCATGAGGCGTATAAACTTTTGGGGCTGATCTCATTTTTCACGTCAGGCAGCGATGAAGTGAGGGCGTGGACTCTCCGGCAGGGAAGCACCGCAGTGGACGCAGCAGGGACTATTCACAGCGACTTGGCGAGGGGATTCATCAGGGCGCAGGTTGTGGCGTATGATGACTTTATCGCGAACAATGCATCAATAGCGGCGTGCAGGGATAAAGGAGTCTTGCGGCTTGAGGGAAAAGAATACATTGTGAAGGACGGCGACATGATAGAAATCCGCTTCAACGTGTAGATATTGCCGTAAACAGAAACCCCCCTCCGAAAATGTGAGGGGATATTTTTTTGCGGTTACAGTCCGTAGTTGAACAGGTTATCTATTAGCTGTTCCTTGAGCTGGTCTCCTGTACTGTCTTCCTCCGCGCTCTTGTAGCCCTTCCCAGTCGGAATCTTCAGCTGCAGCTTGAACTGTGTATCATCCTTCTGTGCTTCCTGATCCCTGTTCAGAATGTCTATCGGCAAAAAGTCCTCTATAGGCTTCGTGATCTTCAGGTTCTGCATATGCAGGTTATTCCACGAGTTCGCAAGCGTGAATGAAACGTTCTGAAAGTCCTTGCGCTTTATGCCCAACACCCTGCCCGCAGCATCCTTCAGCACATCCCGGCCAAGACTCCCCGTCATGTACTGAAACACTCCCTTCATCGCGCCCAATAGCTGGTCCAGAATCTTCAGGTCAAACCTTCCGTCACACAGCAGCTTCAACCCTTTTCCCGGCACTCCCAGAGACCCGTTCACCATGACGTACCTGTACAGCGGCTCATCATACCCGGCTCTTGCCCCAGTTCCAGGATTCAGGAAAACATCAGACCCGTTCCAGAAAAATGTGCCGTTGATCTTCTCGAAGCTGATTCTTTTCGTTGGGGTAATACTATCCAGCATCTTCATCTTGTGGAAATATCCCGCACCTGTCGTAAATTTCCCGTCCGCGTAGCTCGTAGGCATAACTCCCTGCCGCCCGTTCATGTTGATTTCTGCGTCAACGCTGCCCACAAGTTCACCCTCAGGCAGGAATTTATTCGCCAGCGTCCCGAAATCCAGATGCATCACCTTCACGTTGCCCTTCCACGTAGATTTATTCATGTCGTACTCGAATCCGGTTTTTATGTCCCCGTCACTGAGCTTAGCAGTCGCATTCTTCAGCTCCACCTTGTTCACCGAAGGCCTGTACACCACAGGAAGGGATATATTCTTCACGTCAATCTTGTCCATCACCTTAAGTGCCGGCACTGTAGCTTTGACGTTAATATCCGCATTGGGCTTAGTGTTCCCGTTCACGCTGACCGTCAGCATACCTTTAGCCATCCCCGCCATTTCCGGCTTCTGAGTCTGCACAGCTTTGTCGATGTCCAGCGGCTTGGTCTTCACCGCATAGCTCCATATTCCGCCGTCATTCTTCAGGTCAACATCTGCTTCCGGCCTGAAGTCATTTATCCTTGCTTTTGCGTTCACGGTGTAGTGATTCTCTGCTGGTGCTCTCAGCTTCACGGCTATATCATGAATCTCCGTACTCCCCTGAATCACCGGTGCATTCAGTTTTACGTCAAGGGCCGGCCTCGCAAGAGTCCCCACAAGTGCGACATCTCCCCTGATGACTCCGGTAACTGGTGCACTCCCCGTAAACTGCGTGAGTATTTTCTTGAGGTTCAACCTGCCGAATTTCGCCTGCATGTTCACGTTGCTGTTCATGATGTTCTTCTGGTTAATCTTCATGTTCCCGTCCGCCTTGAACATTGCTCCGTTGAAAGTACCCTCCAGATTCCGGACAGTGATAACCTGAGTATTCCCCGCCACGTCCAGAGCAGCACTCGGAATGTCAACGGACTCCCCAGCCTTCACATCTACAGCCCTGATTACGGCATTGACCCCTGCTTTGTTCAGAGGCCCCTTCACGCTGACACTGCCCCAAACTTTTCCGGACACAGGCATTTGCTGATTCTGAAGGTCGAATTTTTGCATGACCTCCGCGAGATTTATCCCCTGCGTCGATGCTGTAACGTCAATGTACGGATTCGCAGTATTCTTGATGTTCACGCTGCCCTTGAGATTCATGCTGCCTCCCGGAAGAGTAGCCTTTGCTCCAGGAATATTCAGCAGGTTACCCGTGAAAACTACAGGCAGATCCACATCCCCGATGTTCATACCTGCATAGCCTACATTGCGGGCTTTGAGGTCTGCTGCTGCCTTGATGGTGTTCATGTTCGTGAAGTTCCCTGACGCTGTGGCCTTGAGGTCATACGTTCCGGCCAAGTCCTTGAGTGCCTTGATGTATCTCGGCTCCACGTTATGAGCTTCCGCCCCGAATGTGAACATGTTCGTATTGAGATTCACATTGCCGTTGAGATTCACGCTGCCTCTCGGAAGTGTGATTACTCCGTCCGTGATTCTGAGTATGTTGTTCGCGAAATCCACAGGCACATTCACGTTCCCGACCGCGTAATCAGCATAGGCGACATTTTTGGCGGTGAGTTCCGCTTCTGTCTTGATGGTGCTGGTGTCCGTGTATTTTCCTGAACCCTGCGCATACAGGTTATACACTCCCTTAACGTCCTTAAGCTCCGGAATGACTCTCGGCTCTATGTTCTCAGCATCAGTCCTGAAACTGAAACGTTCAGTGTGGAGATTCGCACTCCCTGACGCGTAAACTTTCCCCTTGCCGAGATTCACTGTTAACCCCTCAAGATTCGCCGTCCCTTTGCTGTAGCTATAGGCCAGATCCGCGATAATGTTCGTGAGTGTCACGCCGTTTGCACTGAGTTTGTCGGAGGTGATTTTGCCGTTCACGTCGAGGTTGTCCGCGATGACTGCACGAGCTGTGATTTTGCCCGCAGGTTTCTTGACGCTCTTTGCCGCCGCCGGAAATGTCCGAATCACTGTCGGGATGTCCAGATTCACGACCGAGATTATTGCGCTGGGCTTGATGTTGCCTTGAGAGTCCTGCTGAGCTTCTCCGCGAGCAAATAACTTCCCCTTGAAGATTTCGCCGTTCATGGAAATTCTGGGGGCATGTCCGGGATCGAGCTTCACTTGGCCGCTGAGACCCTTCAGAATCTGCGCACCTGCTGCCGTGATCTCTGGTATGTTCGCGTGAATGTTCGCAGTAGTCTTCCCCAAAACGTCCCCAGTCAGTACAGAGTCGATGTCAAATTTCACGTTGCCACCTTCGCCCTTGAGTCCGACTTCCGGAGCAAACATGCGGCCTATCTCGTTGAGGGATATGTTCAGAGCCTCACCCTTTGCCTTCACAGCAAGATTGTTGATGTCGGTCTGAGCAGTGAGCTTCAGGCTTGCAGCTTTGGTGTGGAGTGCGGCATCGTTCACAGCAAACACACTGACTCCGTCCCACGAGAAGGGCAGCCGGAAATTCAGAGGGATATCCATAACTTCAGCGCGAGGCATCGAGACCACTCCGGAAGCTGTGAGGTTTTCGCCTTCAGTGAGGGCAGATAGTTTTGCGTCGATCCTTCCTGAAGCCTTAACGCCACCCATATCTGGAGCGAACTGCATGAAATCCTCAAGCGATAACGCCGTCAAGAACAGGTTAGCCTTCACAGGGAAGAGAGACCCGACAAATTTGCCTGTACCCTTTCTGCCGATTCGCAGGTCTGAGGAAAGAATCTCCAGCGGCTCGAAGTTGAGTCGTGCGTCAGCCTTGAGGGGTAAAGTTTTGTCGCGGGAGATGATCTCTGCATTGAGGGCGAAATTTCCGGATGGTTTGAGGGTGATTGCGTCTAGAGCAAGATTCGCGTAGGGTGTCCCGAATTTCACATCACCTATTGCGAGGCTGAAGGGGTTAATGCGCAGCGGCGAGTCGGAGTCGGAATCGGAGGGAGCTTCGTCTTCGAGTGTAGTGTCTTCGGTGGAGGCGAAGTGATTCACGATCTGCATGACGTTATCGAGATCGGAGCTTATGCCGTGAACGTCAAGAGCCTTGATGAATGGGAGGCCGTTCATTCCTGCAAGGACTAGATCCCAGTCTGGACTGACAGAAGCGTAATCTAGAGTGAGTAATGCCTTGTCGCCGGAAGAGAGAGTCAATCCTGAGAGAGTGTAGCCATGACGTACTGAGCCATTAACGGAGTCGATATTGAGAGTCATGGGCGCAAGAAAGTAGTTGCCTGCTCTTTGGGCAAGAGGGCGAACCAGCCAAGAGCCTGTATCGAACCAGAAGAGTGCTGCCGATACAGCAATAAGGACAATGCATAAATATATGAAGTACTTAATGATTGAGCCGATAACCCGCACGATAAAATTCACATCCTGAGAAAAATTCGTTAATATTATATTCTAAAATGTGGTATAAATTTACGTTGCTAAAAATAAAAATTATGTATATGGGCATAATAACAGCTAACAAAAAGCAAACTAGCTGTATATTCTTAACACTCTATAATCAAGAAAGGAGGTGTGCCGTTACAGAAGCACTAATAGTTTCCGGCTGACATCGTGTGATATAATCCGTGCTAATTGGTGTCTCATTGAGAACTGTATATTAGCGGTGTTGGGCAGAGAAAATGTAAGCGATAACCAAACTATACTATGGTTCTGCCTGCAAAATATCCAACCTATCGATGCGTAGAAATTATGTACCGATACGTTAGTCGGGAATTGAAGCCTCCGGAGCGTTTCACCAAACGTTATTAGCAAGTACCACCAGCGAAAGCGTACGCGTTGAACGAGGAATGAAGCATACAGAAATGTAATCAGTCTTCTGTAACGGTAATGACGATTTCACCGCGCAAAAAAATCGAGTCCTCTGATGCTATGACAGGCGCACCGGCCATAGAGCCCACAAAAAGGACTCCGAAAACTAAGGCCAAGACATCCACCGCTAAAAAATCTACAAAACCGGATGGAGATTCATCATCATCAAAAGCCACAACCTCAGCAAAGGGCACATCGTCATCAACAAAAGCGAAGACTCCGGCAGACGCTACACCGTCATCAACAAAAACGAGGACTCCGGCAGACGCTACATCGTCATCAACAAAAACGAAGACTCCGGCAGACGCTACATCGTCATCAACAAAAACGAAGACTCCGGCAGACGCTACATCGTCATCAACAAAAACGAAGACTCCGGCAAAAACTAAAGCAGCAGTAACAGAAAAGACAGCCAAAGCCAGAAAAGTCATCGAGAAATCCGAAGGCTCAGGCAGAGTGTTAGTGATCGTAGAGTCTCCGTCAAAAGCAGCTACTCTCTCCGGAATGCTGGGCAGAGGCTACATAGTCAGGTCCAGCAAGGGACACATGAAGGATCTCCCCAAGAGCAGGCTCGCTATCGACATAGAGCATGACTTCACGCCGGAGTACATACTCGTGAAGGGTAAAGCCTCCCTCAAGAACGAACTCCTCAAGCTCGCGGAAAATGCCTCACACGTTTTACTTGCCTCAGACCCAGACAGAGAAGGTGAAGCTATCGCGTGGCACTTGGCCGATATTCTTGGGGTAGACCTCAGCGAAAAGTGCAGAGTCAGATTCTACGAGATCACCGCCAACGCCGTGAAAGCCGCCGTCAAGAATCCCGACTACATCGACACCAACAAAGTAGACGCTCAGCAGGCACGAAGGATACTCGACAGGCTCGTAGGGTACTCACTAAGTCCGCTGCTCTGGAAGAAAATACGCTATGGACTCTCCGCCGGACGTGTGCAGTCTGTTGCTCTGAACCTGATATGTGAACGTGAACGGGAGATATTGGCGTTTGTGCCTGATCCGTACTACGTCGTCACTGCCATTGCGGAAAATTCCGGACGCACCTACGAACTACGCGCCTACAAGCTGGACGGTAAGAGCCTCATGAAGAATAACTTGCCGCTTGGAATCGACACCCGAGAGAAAGCTGACGAGATCATCGCAGAAATCAGGGGCAACCAGCTTATTGTGAGTGAGTTCAAGGCAAAGGACAGCCTCCACGCCGCACCAGCTCCCTTCAGGACAAGCACACTACAGCAGGAAGCATCACGCAAGCTCAGCATGGCACCAGCCCACACCATGAGAATCGCACAAGCTCTTTACGAGGGCATAAACATTCCCAGAAGAGGACACATCGGGCTGATAACCTACATGCGAACCGACAGCCTCAGAATCTCGAACGAAGCACTAGCCTCATGCAGAGAGTACATAGCCGCGAATTTCCCGCCTGAGTATCTGCCGAAGAGTGCGAATATCTTTGCGGGCAGCAGCAAGAACATGAAGGTGCAGGACGCTCACGAGGCCATAAGACCCACAGACATAACATTAACGCCCGAAGTCCTGAAGGATACACTCACACCCGAACAGCTCAAGCTATACACGCTGATATGGAGGAGATTCACAGCCAGCCAGATGACCGAAGCAGTTACCGCGAAATCCACCGTGAAGGCTCAGGCAGGAAGAGTCAGCCTCAAGCAGGAAGGTGAGACGTTGAAATTTGACGGATGGAGCAGATTATGGCCGCTGGATCTCAAGGGAAGCACTGTAGCGAAAATTGATGCAGGTGAAGTGTTGGGGCTGGTGTCCACTCAGGACGAGAAGAAATACACCAAACCGCCAGCACGTTATTCTGAGGCAGGACTCATCAAGATTCTGGAGGAGAACGGAGTCGGCCGTCCGTCTACTTACGCAACGATAGCAGGGACTCTAGATTCGCGGGGGTATATCGAGAAGAACGAGGAGCGCAGATTTTGCCCGACACCGCTGGGAATGACGGTAGACGAGTTTCTTGCGCAGTACTTCAGCCGTAAAGATCTGTCCTCGATCGTTGACGCAGGATTTACCGCACAGATGGAGAAGGAGCTTGACGAAGTAGAGGACGCGTCACGGAAATGGCTTGACGTTGTGAGCGAGTTCTGGGGTGAGTTCTCGAACACCCTGCACGAGGCGGAAGATGCCCCGAAAATTGCGATGCCAGGTCCTGAACCCATAGGCGAGGCGTGTCCTGACTGCGGGCATGAGTTGGTGAAGAAGCGCGGAAGATTCGGGGAGTTTATTGCGTGTTCGAACTATCCGGAATGCAAGTACACGAGGCCGATCCTGAGTACTATAGGTGTGAAGTGTCCTCAGTGCGGTGAAGGCGAGATAGTGAAGCGCAAGAGCAAGAAGGGACGGACGTTTTACGGGTGTTCCCGGTATCCTGAATGTGATTATGTTGCGTGGAACAGGCCTGCGGGTGAGAAATGCCCGGTGTGTGGCGAAGACCTGTATGTGAAGGGAAGCACTGTGTTTTGTGCGAAGTGCAAGTACAAGGCAGAGAGCAACACTGTAAATGAGTAGATTTTCCATCAACGGTTAAGGCATCAGCAATGAATATCCTGAAGACAAATGAAGAATTGTATTAATATTGTCCTCATGCTCGGTCTACGTAAGCTACAATATGCCCACTACCGCGACAAGCTCCTTGACTTCACGGAAAAGTAATGACCGAAAAATTTCACACACATATCATGACAAACACAATCATTATCGGTGCAGGACTCGCAGGCAGTGAAGCAGCATACCAGCTCGCAAAACGAGACCATCACGTCACACTCTACGAAATGCGCCCCAATCTCCTCACCCCTGCACACAAAACCGGACAACTTGCCGAAATCGTATGCAGCAACTCTCTCGGCTCCGAGAACAAAGACTCCAGAATCTCAGCCTCCGGAATCCTCAAGGAAGAGCTCTCACTCTTGGACTCCCTGATTCTCTCCTGCGCATATGCCTCACGCGTCCCAGCAGGCGGAGCTTTGGCCGTCGACCGCGAAAAATTCTCCGCCCTCGTCACCGAACGCATAGCCTCTCACCCGAACATCACTATCATTCGCGAAGAATACACCACTCTTCCCGACTCTCCTGCCATTATCGCGTCAGGGCCTCTCACTTCCGACAAGCTCGCCGAGAATCTCAAGGCCTTTGCTGGTGAACGCATATACTTCTACGATGCTGTTGCTCCAGTTGTCATGAGGGACTCTATCGACATGAGCAAAGTGTTCGTGTCTGGACGCTATGGACGCGGAGACGACTATATCAACAGCCCACTTGGCCGCGAAGAGTACGCAAGATTCTATGACGCACTTACCCATGCAGAACGCAATCTGCCTCACGATTTCGAGCGGGGAAAGTATTTCGAGGGGTGTATGCCTGTCGAGGCTATAGCCGAACGCGGAACTGACACGCTCAGATTCGGCCCGATGAAGCCCCGGGGACTCATTGACCCGAAAACCGGACGCGAACCCTACGCCGCAGTGCAGCTCAGGCAGGACAACGCTGACGGGACACTGTACAACCTCGTGGGCTTCCAGACAGGGCTCAAGTGGGGCGAACAGAAACGTGTGTTCTCTCTGATTCCGGGACTCGAACATGCAGAATTTGCCCGCTTGGGAGTCATGCACAGGAACACCAGCGTAAACGCTCCGGCAGTACTTGACGAGTATTTGCGGCTCAGGGAGAAGCCGAATGTTTTTCTTGCGGGGCAGATCACCGGAGTAGAGGGCTACATGGAGAGTACTGCGATGGGTCTCGTGGCTGGAGTAAATATTGCGTGTGGGCTACATACTTGGCCGAGAGAGACAGCTATAGGCTCATTGATACACTACCTGAGGACGACAGAGCCGAAACATTTCCAGCCCATGAATATTAACTTGGGACTCTTTCCTGAGATTCATGGCATAAGGGGCAAAAAGGAACGTGCGCAGTTCCACAGAGACAGGGCAGTTGACACAATGAAGGAGTTCGTGAAAAGTTTATGATCTATGTTATCGGAATAGGTCCCGGCGGAGTGGATGAGATTACCCCACGCGCAATGGAGGCCATCATGAAATGCGATCTTGTTGCTGGCTACACAAAGTATATAGACCTGCTGGAAAGTGTGCTGAAGGGCAAAAAAAATACATTCACCACAGGAATGACTCAGGAACGCGGACGGTGCGAGTTTTGTCTGGGGATTGCCCGTGATCTAGGGAAGAATGTAGCTCTCATCTCCAGCGGCGACTCCGGAGTCTATGGCATGGCTGGGTTAATGCTGGAGGTTGCTCAAGGTTCCGGCCAAGAAGTGCAAATCATCCCGGGCATCACGGCGGCGAACTCATGCGCTGCGATTCTGGGTGCTCCACTCATGAACGACTACGTGACTATCAGTTTGAGCGACCTTCTCACAGACTGGCTCACCATCGAGCGGAGACTCGTTGCTGCCTGCATGGGTGACTTCGTGATATGCATCTACAACCCTGCGAGCAAACACAGACCCGATCACTTCAGGAGAGCCTGCGAGATTCTCATCAAGCACGGAAAATCTCCGGACACCCCAGCCGGATACGTCAGGAACATCGGACGCGAAGGCCAAACACACGAAGTTATGACTCTCGGCGAAATTATGACACGCGAAATCGATATGTCATGCACAATTATTATCGGAAACTCACAAAGTTACATAATTGACGGCAAAATTATTACTCCTAGAGGTTATAATACTTCACATCCAAACAGGGAAGGATAAATCTATCATGAAAAAAGCAATTGTATTAGTAGTACTTGTAGGTCTCATTTTCTATTTTGTCGACATGCAATTTTCTGAGAAACGTGTTCTGCGTATAGGTGTAGAGTGCGATTACGTACCCAATAGCTGGCTTGAGCACGAACAAACAGACTCTAACCTCCCAATCTCGAACGACCCCGAACATTTCGCGGAAGGCTACGACATCCAGATAGCAAAACTCGTTGCTGCAGAACTAGGCGCGAAACTTGAGGTGCGTAAAATCCTTTGGGATAACCTCCTCGATGAACTCAATGACGGCACAATTGACGCAATATTCTCCGGAATGCTGGACACCGAACCCCGCAAGGAAAGAGCTGCATTCTCCGAAACGTATGATTCTGTCGACAACATATTCGTGATACTCCTCAAGAAGGGCAGCAGCTATCTCAGCGCGAGAAGCATATCGGACTTTTCCGGCGCAAAGATCGTAGGACAGAGCGGGACTATCCTCGACGACCTCATCGCTCAGATGCCAGACGTGGTACACCTTAATCCGGCTGACAGCGTTACTGCTATGGTGAATATGGTGATTGACGGCCACGCTGACGGTGCAGTGATCAACCTCGACACGGCAGAGGCATACCAGCGGAAATTTGATGACCTACGGCTGATCAGGTTCAGTGAGAGCGATGGTTTTTCTGTGAACTTCACAGGGACATGCGCCGCCGTACGAAAGAGGGATACTAAGCTCCTGTACGACATCAACAAAGCCATACACGGCATCTCGAAATGGGACAGGCAGAGAGTCATGGACAGGACTATAGCCCGCGCGTGGAGGCACCTTCCGGAGAATTAGCACATACCTGAAAATCTGCGCGATCGTTGCCAGCAGTTCGTGAAAGTGTATATTGCATCAACAAGATTATTGACCACAGCCGCTATAATTTCCACAACTCTACTCAAGGAGTGATTCTGATGATGAAGAAATATTTACTGCTGTTGATTCTGATACTAGGCGTGTTTTGTTACTATGCTGCTGAAAATTTCGGTGAAAGGCATACCATCCGCATAGGCGTTGAATGCGATTATGCACCCAACAACTGGCTCGAAACATACAAGACCGACACAAACCTTCCCATAGTGAACGAGCCGGGACATTACGCAGAAGGCTACGATCTCCAAATCGCCAAACTTGTCGCTGAAGAGATGCATGCTGATCTTGAGGTCAGAAAATTAGCGTGGAGTGATTTGATTCCTGCACTTGAGAGGCGTGAGATTGACGCGGTATTTTCCGGTATGCTGGACACAGAAGAGAGACGCAAACGGGCTGACTTTTCCGAGACGTACGAGATCGCCAAGACCGAATACACTATCTTGGTGAACAAGGCAAGCATTTATGCAGATGCAAAAACTCTTGAGGACTTTTCGGGAGCGAGGCTTGTGGCGCAGAGCAACACGAATCTTGACGCGGCTATAGGGCAGATTTTGGGAGCTATACACCTTACGCCGGTGAATACTGTTTCTGAGATGCTCAGAATGGTAGTGCATAACGAAGCTGACGGGACAGTGATTAATCTGGATACTGGACATACTTACGAGCGGCAGTACGACAACGTGAAGGTGATTCGTTTTCCTGAAGGCAAGGGGTTCAAGCTGAATTTCAACGGTATATGCGCTGGAGTGCGTAAGGGCAATAAAAAGCTGCTGGATGAGATCAACCATGCACTTGAGGGAATATCGACACGTGAACGTCACAGAATCATGGACAGAAGTATAGCGAGGTCATATCAAGTACTGCCCTAAGCGGTGATATTTTTGACGTGTTCCAGCTCCCAGTTATCGAGGCTGTTCTTGTCCTGAAGGGTAATCCCGATAACGTCAATCCTCCAAAAACCTGACCAGTTCAAATCGTCAACATACTCCTGTGAGGCTCTGAGCAGTGTACGGAGCTTCCGGGAGCCTATTGATTCCAAAGGGGACTGCATTTTTCCGAGCGTCCTGCATCGAACTTCAACAACTACTAATTCTATGGGCTGAGTTTTTGTGTCGAGAGCAATGATATCTAGTTCACCGTACGAGTTCCTGACGTTGCGGGCCAAGACTCTCCAGCCTATGGACACGAGATATTCTGCGGCGGTGTCTTCTGCGAACTGTCCGATCTGGTGAGCGCGGTTCATGATTGAGCTTCTTTGTCGAGCCTGTAGACCCAAGCGAGGACTCTTGCGACGACTTCGTAGAGTTCTGCGGGGATTTCTTCGCCGAGTTCGAGGGAGATCAATGCGGAGACGAGTGCGGCATCTTCGACGATAGGTACATCAGCCTCTACAGCGCGTTCGACTATTTTGCGGGCAAGGAAGCCTTCACCTTTAGCCACGACTTTGGGAGCGGCCATTTTTTTGCTGTCGTACTTAACTGCGACGGCCTTATCAGGTTTGTTGTTATTGTCTGCCATGTCTCACACCGTAATATCCAGTCCGCGCCCAGCAAGCAGCATATCTCGTTCAGTCTCAGGAGCTTTTCTCGCGATGCCTATGAACGTTACAGGGATCTCCAGCCCCTGAAGTTCCCTCCGAAGTTCTCTACGCCTCCGTTCCAGAATCTTGCAGGTCTCCGGTTTTTCTGCGTTCAGCGTCAGGTTGCAGCTCTTGCCGTCGCTCTCCACAAGTCCGCCAACTTCTCCCAACACTGAGCCAGTGATTCCGAAGCCTACCTGCCAATATTTTTGCCCGTCCTCCTGCGCAGACCTCCCAACGTAGATTTTCGCGGTCATGTTCTGCGAAGAGTTCTCCATCAGCGGCCAGAAGGGTGCTGCCAAAAGCGCGGGGTTCACGTCATTTCTGGGGGATTTCATCAGGATCGACTGTGCCTGCAAAAACTTCGCTATGTCATCGCTGCCGTCCTTCATGTCGCGCAACGCCTTCACAGGATCACTGCCGCCCTTTGTACGTTCACGAAGCTCCTTGCGGATTCTGTTCCACATCTCCGTAGCCTCTTGGCCGTTCATGGCCGCATACTGTGAGAGCAGAGCTGCATTCTCCTGCGTCATCGGGACATCACGCGCCCAAAGCTCTATGAACGAAGACAACTCACCGGAGTCGCTCCCGTTTTTTCGCCAAGCGTCCTTTATGGCATTAAGCACCTCGCTCGACAACGGCAGACCACGCGAAAGCAAAGCCGTAGCCAGTTCACGATCACGTGCTGGGATCTGCGACAGGAACGACAATTCACCCTGCGACAACCTCAGCACAGGCACTCCGTCCGGACCGGAAGCATCCCACACCGCCCGGAAGTGTTCGCCCGGAATCAGCGACAGTGTAGCCCTCGCACGAAGCTCCTGCGGTACACCGTTCACGTCAACGCGCACTAAATACGTCCCGTCAGAGTTTTGGGATAACACGCTGCCTTCTACGACTGTCCCGGTTTTGACTCCGGCGAGTCTTGCGGCGATCTGTGCAGGCGATTGTATCTGCGGCTGAGTCGAAATCTGACCCTGCCGAGCTCCGGTGCTGATGTTCTGCTGTGCTTGGTTGTACCCCTGGTCGACCTGAACGTTAATCGACGGCATTTATGCTGCCCCTGTTGAGTTCCACTATCTTCTTGCAGAAATACGGCCTGTGTACCTTGCTCATGCCTATACGTGCAACTGTGTCCATGTGTTCAGCCGTAGGATAGCCCTTGTTCTGCGCAAAGTTATACTCCGGATATTTCGGTGAGAGTTCCACCATAAGCCTGTCTCGCAAAACTTTCGCGACTACTGACGCAGCAGACACCGCTGGCACAAGATTATCCGCCATGATCAGAGTCCACTGCGGGTAATCCAGCTTGGGGATTCGTTCTGTGCCGTCGACTATCACGCAGGCTAAAGGCTTGTCGAGTTTCTGGGCTATTTTCTTCGCACTCATACCCATAGACCATAATGACGCCTGCAAAATATTGTCGCGCTCTATGCGTTGGATTGTGCCTGAATGTATTTCCCAGAGTACACCCATTTCCTGCATAGCCTCAAAGAGTTTTTCGCGGGTTTTTGGTGTCATTTTCTTGGAGTCGCGTAACTTCATGGCAACTAGTTTCTTTTCCTGTGCGGGTGTCAAATACACTGACGCTCCGATCACCGGCCCTGCTAATGCTCCTCTGCCTGCCTCGTCTGTGCCGATGACTGCTCCGCGTTTACAAAGCTGTTTCAGCATGATTTTTACTTCTTTCTGGTCTGCGCGCGGTGTTAATATCAAGTCGTTAAACAATGTCAGCTGCCTCATCTCTAAAGTCTATTGCTCTTTCTTCGTTGGGAAGCTCAAGGCAAATTTTCCCAAGCCTTCCTGAAGAAAAAGCCTCTATGAATTTTTGTCCTGCAAGTTCCATGTTGATGCGGCCGCCGGAGATCAGACAGCCGTATTTTCTGCCGATAGCCTCAAGCGTCAATGCTGGGATCGCTGCGTTAATGCTTTCACGTGATGGTGATGGTGTGTTCCTGTCGATACTCTCACGTGATGGTGGTTTATTTCCGTCAACACATGCACCGTTAATGCTTTCACGTGATAGTGATGGTGTGTTCCTGTCGATACTCTCACGTGATGGTGATGATGTATTTCCGCAAACACTCTCTACAGGAAGAACCTCACTCATCCCCTTAGCCTTAAGGAAACGTATCAGCCCCAACGCTGCATTCTCCCAGCCGCCCACTACTTCCGCCTTCGCACACCCAAGCCACGACAGAATCAAGTGCGCTCCTGCCTCAGCATGTGGATCAAGAATCCCCGGAGAGTCCACTATCAGCATTCCATCATTTCTGTACCAGCTCACGGATTTCGTGATGCCCGGAATATTCCCGACTCCTGCATTGGCCTTCCCGATAAGCGAGTTCAGCAGCAGAGACTTCCCTACGTTCGGGATACCTACGACTGCGAGTCTGACTTCCCTGTGTTCGGGCTTGAACTTCAGGATTGCTTTACGGATCGCGGAGAGCCCTTCACGTTTCCTGAGGTCTGCGGAATAAGTATGCTTCAGCGCGTTCATCCACAGGGCTAACTTTTCGGGGTCTGCCAAATCTTTGCGTGAGAGTACATGAATAACGGGCTTGATTTTCGCAAGAGCCTTTATCAGCGGCGAAGACGTAGAGGCCGGAGCTCGTGAGTCCCTGACCTCCACAATAACATCAAGTTTGCTGACTAATTCATTGAGTTTTCTCGCACCCTTAGCCATGTGGCCGGGATACCATACTGTTCTTGACACGGCTGTTTTACTTCGGGATGCCGATTCTGTTCAGCGGCCAATACCTGCAAAATACTGGCCCTCTCATGTCGTCAAGGGAAGCAAATCCCCAAAATCTGCTGTCCTGAGAATTTCCCCTATTGTCGCCGAGCATGAAGTACTTTTTCTCCGGAACTGTGAACGGCACTTCAGGAAAAATATTGCTCGGTCTCATGGTGAACCTGTCGTGATTCTTGACGTATGGCTCATCAAGCGCCTGACCGTTGACGTACACGACTCCGTCCTTGATGTCCACAACGTCACCCGGAACGGCAATCACTCTCTTCACAAAATCCCTGTCCCTGTCCATCGGGTACTTGAACACGTACAGCGACCCCCTAGACGGCTCAAAAAACCAGTTCCAGAATTTCGCTACCAGTACTCTGTCGTTGACCTCCAGCGTCGGAATCATTGACCCGCTCGGAATCCAAAACGCCTGCACTATGAACGTCCGGATGATCATCGCCAGCACGAACGCCCAAATTATTGTCTCTATGGTCTCGCGCCACCAAGGTTTTGCTGCTGCTTCTGCCATTGTATAAATCACTCCTATCTGCTATTAGCCTGCCTGTATGTCCCGTCAGGATTGTATATATACGTCTCCGAACGTCTCGCTCTGGGATTCACTATGCCCAAGTCCTGCCCGTTCAGAATCACCTGAGCCGCTGACGGCCTGCCTATCACCACTCTTGCGGGTTCGGCCAAGTCCCAACGCACAGAGTCTCCGCGCCGTAATGTCCTCCTGAACACGGGCTGTGCATTCCCGAAAGATACGCTCATCCACACGTCATTTGCCGCATGAATCTCAAGATACGGAGTCGGTGCGGGTTCTTCGGGTTCTTCGTCCTCCGAAACGTCATCGGACACGGTTACGCTCTCGATCACTTCGGTAACTTCGACTGCTGTATTGTCAGACGAGACATTAGCCGCCATTGGTCCGCCTGCTCCCGAAAAGTTGAACAGCTTGAAATTCTTCAGGTCCAGCCCGCCGTAAGTTACTGCATACCAGACATACATACCTGTTCCCACGAGAGCCGCCACCAGCACCAAAAACAGCCAGAAGTGCGATGCCGGTTTGAAACCCTTCGGAAGTGATGAGCCGTTGCCGAGAATATTCTTCATGCTCTTGTGTGGCCGAATATCCTGCTGCTGCGGTTTTCTGGGAAGTTCCGTGCTGTCCAGACACGCCGCAAAATCATTGTAGAGTTCTTCAGCTCCTATCAGCTTGAGGTATGTCCGGATGAATCCCTTGATGTACACCACCTCAGGAAATCCCTCGTAGTTCCCCGCCTCAATGCCGCGCAAATATTCAGGACGTATCTTTGTGCGGTCAAATACCGTCTCCAGAGTCATACCTGCTGCTTCACGAGACTCCTTCACCTGCTGCCCAAGTGATACTAGGACATCTTCACGCTCTGTCAAAATCGTTCATTGCCTCCTTTATGCCCGCTTTTACGTCCGCGAGCCACAAACCCGGGTCTTCCTGCGCAAACACTGCACTTCCCATGACGATAACATCACAGCCTGCACGCACTGCCCGAGTAATATTTTCCCTGTTGATTCCGCCGTCAATCTCTATCTTGTAGCTATGTTTGTGTACTTCCCTCAGGCTCACTAACTCCCTGACTTTCTCAAGAGTCCCGTCTATGAACTTCTGCCCGCCGAATCCCGGAGTCACTGACATCACCAGCACCAAATCCGCAAGGTCTAACACTGATTTCACACTGCTCACCGGAGTCGGAGGACACAGCGCGATTCCTGCCTTGAGGCCAGCACTGCGAATCATGCTCAGTGATGCGTGAAGTAAATGCGGCTCTGTCTCTGCATGAATCGTTATGAGCGACACACCTGACTCCATGAACAGCGGCAAAATTACGTTTAGGCTGTCAACCATCAGGTGAGTATCTATGAACGAGTCGGGGTATTTTTTCCTGAGAGCGCGTGCAAATGCCGGACCAAACGACAGGTTACGCACAAAATGCCCGTCCATAATATCCAGGTGCAGCCAGTCGTGATTGTTGCCGAGTGAGTCTATAGAGCCGGAAATATTGAGGGGGTCTGCTCCCAAAAGTGAGGGTGCTATGAGAATCTCGCGCATAGTGTTCACGCTATTTCTGCCTTTCCTGCCAGACGAACTCTCCGCCCAGATACATAGTGATCACGCATTCACCGGAATACTTCGCTGTGGTGTTGACGACTTCACCGGTACGCACCTGCTTGTTGAGGATGTTGCGTTTGCCTGACGGGTCAGTGAGCTCAATCCGGAGATTCATGGGTCTGGCGATCGGCGGGACGACATAGCGGACTTTTGCGGTCTTGTTGCCACCTGAAGATGCCTGTGTTTGCGCTGGGTTATCTGCTTGAGTCTTGGCCTGTGCCTGAGATTTTGCTGGTGCCTGAGTCTTGCTCTGAGTCGCGGCTGCCTGCGTAGTCTGCTTGATGGCTTCTGATGGAGTCTGTGCCTTTGCTGGAGTCTGAGTCCTTGCAGCAGTTTTCTTGTCGTCCTGTTTTGAGTCGTCAGTCTTTCCGCTGGTAACCTTCCGGACGTTTTTGCTGTCAGAGTCCATGAATCCCGCAGGCCGTCTCTGAGTCGCGAGCTTCAGAATCACACCTTGCCCCGCCTTTATGGATGCACCTGCTGCCGGTCGAGTCTCTATCGCGAGTCCTTCGGGCAACAGCGGGCTGTAGACTCTATCCACTCCCTGAACTTTCACGCCCCCAGCTTCGAGAATACCGCGAGCTTCTTTCTCGGTCATCCTGTTCACGTCAGGAACTATCACATTTCCGTTCGCGTCCCCTGCATCCTGAACGAGCAAGTCTATTTTTCTGCCTGCACCGATATTTGCCGGAGCTGCCGGACTCTGAGCTATGACGTTCCCCGACTTGTGGCCGGACTCACGAACACGCACAACATCTCCCAAAGCGAAACCCTGTGCCTTGATTTCGGCCTGTGCTTCAGAAATGCTCTTGCCCGCAACGTTCGGGACTGGGTGCAACTCTCCGCCCTTCGCCACCTGTAACACAACTACCTTGCCTTTGCGTAACTCCGTACCTGCTTCCGGAGACTGTGCCAACACGCGGCCTTCCGTCAACGTTGATGCGACCTGTTCGACCTGCACGACTAGGCCAAGATCTTCCGCCTCAGCTACTGCGTCGACAATGGACCTATCCGTGAACACCGGGACCTTCGTCATGTTTTCGGGCTTCATGAAGACTGTATACACTACGATTGCTCCGGACGCAAAGATTATCAGGGCAACCATCAAGAGTATTATTCCGATTCCTCCTGCTCTTCTACGCAAACACTATCCCTCCCTCATCATTGCACTTATTCTCTCAGGAATGCCTGTCCCCTTGAGCTTGTCGTTATGCATCGCGTAGGTAAGTGCTGTCTGCCCGAAATTGTCAGTACCTTTCACTTCAGCACCAGCGTCCAGCAATGCACTCACCACTTCAGGAACGTTCCACTGCGCCGCAAGCATCAGGGCTGTACGTCTGCTCTTGTCCTGTGTGTCGTCAGCACCCGCCTCAATCAGGATATTCACGACTTCGGGATTCGGGTTGTTCATTGCGGCATAGAGTAAGGCTGTCATCCCGTTAGAGTCTCTAGCGTTGGGATTAGCTCCGTAATTTAGGAGTGTCTTGATCATTTCGGGGGTGTTCCTCTTAGCGGCGGCCATCAATGCAGAAATTCCGTCATCCCTTGCCTCAGCGGCACTAGCTCCGGCCTGCACAAGCATATCGATCATTTCTGGGTACTTGTTGACCGCTGCCCAAGACAGTGCTGTATTTCCGTCCTGCTCTCTCGCGTGAACGTCTGCACCTGCGGCAAGCAATACCCTCACTGCATCAGGGGTGTTGAATCTCGCTGCACCCATCAGCACAGTACTTCCGTATTCGTACACGTAATTCACATTCATGCCGGAGTCTATAGCTTCACGAATAGCTTCAACGCTTCCGGACTCGCATATGTCGTAAAACTGGTCCTGTTTCTCTTGCTGTATAACCTTCTGGAATTTCGCCATTATTGCCTCCTCAATATCAACGCGCAGTAAAAACCATCAAGCCAAGAATTTCTCGGCCATATATACATCCCGTAAGGCTTGCCCTTCCGGAACATGTTGCCCTTCCAGCCGATGAGGCTCGACATGTCCGCACACTCTGGGTGATTCGTGAGGACTTGTGCCGCAACGTTCTCGTTCTCCTGCCTGAGCAGCGAACACGTAATGTACAGCACATACCCTCCAGGTTCGCAGAGACTCACAGCACGATCCAGTAATTTTGCCTGAAGTCCAGCTAGACCATTGAGCTTTGCCCAGTCCAGCCGCCATTTCGATTCGGGCTTGCGAGTCCATGTGCCTGAACACGAACACGGAGCATCAAGCACCACGAATGACGGTGATGTTTCTGGAGTGAGAGTCATTGCGTCACCAGCTTTGAGCTTTGTGCGTTCGGACAGGCCTAAACGGGAAAATTCACCCTCTGCGCTCTTGAGTCTAGGCTCTGAGAGATCCCAGCACTCTATCTGTGACTGTGGGCAGTCCTGCAAAATTTGTGAGGCCTTCACTCCGCGACCTGAACACATATCCAGAACTGCACCGCCCTCGTAGAATCTCTTGACCAGTGAGCCGACAAGTATCGAGCTTTCGGATTGGACTGTGCATAGCCCTTCACTGAAGCCGGGTACACTTGCGGGAAGTATGCTGCTGTTGAGTCTGAGAGCCTCCGAAATGTCCGAAGGTGTGTAGCGGATCTCCTTAGCGTCAAGAATCTGCATAAGCTCCTCACGTTTTCCGGGCGTGACTCTGAGTGCGGCATATGACGGCTGAGTCATCATCCCGAAAATTTCGCTGAGGTCAGGCCTGCTCCATGTCTTCAGCCATGCGGGCAATGTCCACACAGGAATCCCGGAATACATAGCTTTGTCCTCAAGGGTCGGCGATTTCGTGAAACCCTCAAGCAATGACTCTCCGGACTCGTTGATTTTCCGCAACACTGCGTTGACGAGTGAGACATACCGCGATGAAGACTCTTTGCGTTTGAGATAGTCCAGTATTCCGTTGATGAGTACACCTTCCGAGAATCTACGAAGCTCCAGAATCCCGCCTGTACCCATGATCAGACTCATGTATACCTTCGGGGGTAATTTTTCCTCCGAACGCAGGAACTTGGCCGCGATTTTCTCCCAGAGTTCTTTACGACGCATAACTATGTATATCAGTGATGACGCAAGCGAAATATCGGGAGTGTTCATCTTCTCGCGGTCTGCTAACTTCCTGAGAGACTCAGACGCAAAAGCTCCGGTGCTGATGTCCGACGTTAATATCTTCAGGGCTGCTTCTATTCCCCTCAACTGATTAACGCCTCCGGGACCTGCTGATGAGGATGAGCCTGATGAGCTGCAACACTGACATCAACGCTGCTGCAATATACGTCCAAGCGGCGGCAGTGAGGACTTTTTTTGCTCCGGCCAGTTCGTCAGGAGAGAGGGTGTGTGTCTGCTCCAAGAGCTTCAACGCGCGGGAACTAGCATTAATCTCCACAGGCAACGTAACCAGATGGAAGACCAGTGCGCCGGTGAAGAGCATGATTCCCAGATTCACGAGCAATGAATTAGCCATTAACAGCCCGATGAAGAACAGGGGCATAGATGCGCTTGAGCAGATATTCACGACAGGTACGATAGAGTTCCTGAAGATTAGGGGTGAATATGCTTCGTGGTGCTGGATTGCGTGACCGACCTCGTGTGCTGCGACACCGATAGATGCGATGCTGCGGCTGCCGTAAACACTTTCGGAGAGGTTGAGGGTCTTGTTGCGTGGGTCGTAGTGGTCTGTGAGAGAGCCTGCGACTCTATTGATGGGCATGGAAGCCATTCCGTAGAGTGTGAGGAGCATACGTGCAACACTGTCTGCTGTGACGCCTCCCCTGGCTGGAATCTGGCTGTACTGGTTGAAAGTGGACTGAACGCGTGACTGAGCCCAGCCCGATAATAACACTGCCGGTATAAGAATAAGCATAGTAGGGTCAAGGCCATAACCTAACATGAAAAAATTCCTCCTGTGTATAAAAATATTGGGGTATTCTGAAACTGAGAGTATAACACAGGAAGAATCAGGGGGGGAAAAATTTTTTACGGCTGAATCCCGCTATAGGGGGGAATAATGCTTACTGCGCCCATAAGCCCCTGCGTGAATTTCTGGCCTCACTCTCGAACTGCTTGAACTGTGTCGCGTACCTGTTATTAGGCTTGATGATCATCACCTTCGCGTACCCTCCTAGCAGCATTTTCGCGTTGAACATGTCCCTGCGAATCGTCTCGTCAGTTATGCGTTTGGGCTTGGCCGTCCAGATGTAGGCTAAATGTCTGCTGTACCTGTCCTGCGGATTCTTGTCGTACTCCAGCCACACACGTTTACCGGTGAGGGACTCCTTCGTGAACGCGCTCGCCTCCGGTCCGAAGAACTGCACGGGCTTGTTGGGGTGCACCGTTTCGGGAGTGTCCACACCCAAGAATCTGACTCTGCGTTTTGTGCCGTCAACAGTGATTTCTGCGGTGTCGCCGTCCACCACGCGGGTAACTGTCCCCATCACGAAGCCGGAGTCGTCCTGCTGGATGGGGTTATCGTTTCCGGAGTCGTTGCCCACGAAATTCGGGATGCCCTGTCCGCCGAAAAAGTAGACTGCTATTGCTGCGATGATGACCAGAATCGCCTTCTTAGGGCCGAGCCGGATCAGATCCTCGATGCTGAACTGCTGCTGTGGTGATTTCTTCCTTGCCATTGTGAATTACCTCCTAACCTGAATCTTTACGCACCCTGCACGTTTTTGGCCTGCCTTGTCCACCAAAAGCATGTACAAGTCCGTGAAGCATGGTGTTGCAGTTTTCAGCCATTCACCGCCAGAAAACTCTATCCACTCTTCCGCCGAGTTTATGCCTGCACATTTCGACCACGAGCTGTATTCCGTGCATGATGTCCCGCAAATGCATCTGCCCTCGTCAAGCTCACCCAGACTCACGCCGTGAACCCTCACCCGGAAATTTTTGCCGTCATTGATCGGTGCAAGTGCCTCACCCGTAATTACTCCCAGTTCCTCCCTGAGAGTCTGCGTAAGTTTTTCCGCCTCCTTCGTCCACTTGAGCAGCTCCGCCTTCATCATCGCGCGGGCAATGTCCGGCCTGTTCCGCAAACTAAGCTCAATCTGCGGGTCAAGCTCCTCAATATCGCGTTCCTCCCTCGCCTCGAAAGCCCGAATCTTCCCGCACACACTCTCTTCTGCCTCATCAGTCAGCAACTCACTCACAGCGTCAATCTCCATCGCCCTGAACCACGCAGAATTTCTCCAGTCCATAGCGTCAGGCGTGAGGTGAAAATGTTCCGCTAATGCCCTCTCCGATTCTGTGTCCTCGTAGTCCTCCGGAACGTCAGGCACTCCGAAATACCACGCGATATATGGCGAATAGCTAGGACGACCGAGAGCCTTCCTGAGAATTATTCTGTCCTGACTGCTGCGAATCTGAATGATTGTGCTTTCCAGAGTCTCAGTGTTGCAGATCGTGAGGGGCTTCGAGAAATGAGGATTAGCATCGTGTGCGCGGAGTATGGCCTTCATTGTGTCAACGCTAACTTTTTGTGCTGGCTTGACCGAGAACGGCAGACCCTGCCACTGAGTCTTGTGCAGCTCCGACAGATCCATATCCAGCAGAATCTCAAAGGCTTTCACGTGCCTGTAGGTATTCTTGTCGAGGCCGTAAGTTTCCGGAGACTGGTACACCCTCGCGAAGTCAAACTCCCCATTTTCCGGAGAATACCAGCCGCGTTTTTGCGCATAGCTCACGAGTTCGGTGTAGCCGGGTGCTTTCTTGTCGGGGTCGTGAATAGTGTAGTGGTTGGGGATCACAGCGACTTCATCGTCAGGCACGCGGGAAATTGCCCAGTGTTTTCCGTTGACGACCTGCATCACAAAAATCTCGTCACTGTCCGCAAATGCATAGCTCCTTCCGCTGGATGCATACCCGTATTTGCCCACAAGCTCACACGCTATGCTCACTGCGTCACGTGCAGAGTGCGCTCTCTCAGCAACGAGTCTCCGGAGTCCGTAGCCTATGCCTCCGTCCGTGAGGTCTGGGGAGTCTTCGCGGGAATCTGCGCAGTTGTTGGAGCATATGACTACGCCGTGACCGTTGACGTACAAATCGCAGAAGGCGGAGTCGGAATAGTCGGCACTGTAGGTTTTTGCTTCGGCCCAGAGCAAATTTATGCGGGTGGTGTTGAGTTCGAGGGGTGATAGATTCGGCTCAAATGTGGCGAGTGTTGAGGGTTTGCGGCGTTTTTTGCGGACGATGTGAGTCTGCATAATGAAGCGTCCGGGAGCGTCTTCGTTGTGGCCTATGAGGATTTCTCCGGACTGAGTGGCTTTACGGCCTGCTAAAATGGTCATGCACATGTAGATTTTTTCTCCCATACATAAAATTACGCATATTTTAGCTTATAATACAGGCAACATATAATCCCATCCATTTTATACACAAGGGGCGTGATCTTATTGGCCAAAACTGTTGACGATATTCTTATTCCTCTGCCTCAATCCAGACGCCGCAGAAGACATCCCAAATCCAGAAGCGGAAAAGGTTTCATGAAGTTCTTGCTTGGATTAGGGTTGCTGTTGGTGATTCTAGGGGTGATATTCTCGGTGGCAGACATAGGCGGAAATGTCATACTAAGCTACGCACAGCAATACATCTCCGAGAATTTAGGCCTGACTCTCACGGCGGACAGCATCACAGGAAATCCGGTGAAGGGCTACAGACTGAATGACTTTGAGCTTGCTGACGAGGCAGGAAAGAAAATACTCTCTGCTGGATTCTTGGCAGGGAGCGTGAATTTTGGTGCGCTGTTCACAGGAAAAATCAGGCTTGCAGAAATCTCGTTAGGCGGCATGAGCATGGATATCGATACCCTGCTGGCAACTATCCAGAATCTCAAACTGTCATCTACTACAGCAAACTCCTCACTGCTGGACTCTCAGGCCGAGACTCCATCATCCGCATTCACTCTCACTGCTTCACCGGCATATGCTGACTCAGAAGAAAACTCTGTGCCTGATATTCCGCTGGACAGATTCAGCCTCAAGGACAGCCGTTTTTCCTCAACGTATGGTGTTCTCACCGTGAACGAGATCGGTGCAGACCTCCGAGCCTTCGACGTCGACATTGACGCAAAAATCAACGACCTCCCAATTTTTGGCACTATAGACATGGGAGAATCAGCAGGCATTACCGGCATCAACCGCTCCGACATCAATCTAGGCTCTGGGAAAATCCTAGCTACCGGCGGCCTCACAGGAGACACTCTAGATTTTCACGCTTCACTCGAAGATATAGACCTTCAGGAATTGACCGGACTATACCCCCAAATGCTCAGGGCTGAAGATTTTTCCGGAAAGGCTGCAATGAATCTTGACGTTACCGGCACGACACAGTCACCCAAACTCTCCGGCACACTGGATATTCCTCCGGCAGGGACTTCACAGCAGGCAACGAAAATTTACGGCTTCCCTGTCGAACGAATCAGCACCAACATCAATTACGCAGACCACAGAGTCAGCTTCAGCAACCTTCAGGCGAGCGCGTTCGGTGTTCCGGTTCAGGGGGAAATTGCGGCGGCGTTCAGGCCCAACGAGAAACTTTCTGTGCTGGTGAAACTTGACGGCAGCGAGGCAAACCTTGAGAAGCTCGACGAAATTCTAGGCATCCCAGAACTCAAAGCATTATCCGGAAAAGTCGACAAGTTCAGCGCAAACATCAGCGGATACATCGACACACTCAACGGGTTAGTCAGCTTCACAGCTCCCAAAATCGCATATGCTGGCCGTGCAATGACGAACATACGCGCCCAGATGAAGCTAGTTCAGAGCGACAAGGCAAGTGTTGACGGAAAATTTGCCTTTGAGGGTGCGCAGGGATACATTCAGGGGAGTGTGGCATCTTTCCTGACGAGGCCGAATCTTGACGTGACTGCAAAGATCGTAGATTTGGACGTGAAGAGAGTGCAGGACATGATACCCGACGCGTCAGACTACAAACTTGCAGGGAAAATCACAGCATCAGTGAACATCAAGGGCAGTGCTGGGAATCCTACAGTTACGGGCAGCCTGAACAGTCCGGAGTTTTCGGCACTCGACCATAAAATCACCAAGCCCACGATAAATTTTGCATTCGCGAACAAGACTCTGACCCTCAGCAAAACAGAAGGCTCACTTAACGGGATGCCCATAAACATCAACGGGACTATCTCGCCACTACCATCAGGCAATCCCAACATGAACATAAGCGCAACTATCTCGCTGACTCCCGAAGCACTGAAGGCATATGTTCCCGACATCGAGCAGTACAAGCTCATCGGCAAGGTCAACGCAGGAATCAAAGTGCAGGGGAGCGTGAATGCACCTTCCGTGAATCTTGTGGCATCTTCGCCGAACTTGAAGGCTATGGACATGATCACAGCAAAGGATATTGAGCTGACTACTGCCCTGAACGGAGACCTCGCTAAACTCGACCGCATAAGCCTCAACGCAGCAGCAAAGACTCTCACAGCAATCGGGGTAACTTTCACGGGAGTCAACGCCAAAATCGACAAGAACGGCGACAAAATCACTCTGGGAGGCCTCAACGTAAAGAGTGGCAAAGGAACTATTACCGGCTCAGGGACTGCGGACATCTCCGGAAAAACTCCGCTGGACTTCGGGTTCAAGTTCACTAACCTGGCACTCGAAACATTGGCAGGTTCAGCGGCGGGCATAAAGGGGAATTTGTCGGGCAGCCTCAAGATTTCGGGGGCTAACACGAATCCTGCTGTGGCTCTTGATGCGAATATCCCATCACTCAGCGCGCAGGGGTTCACGTTCACGAATATAGTTGCTGACATTTCGGGGAACATGCAGAAAATCGACATCAACAAGTTACGCGGAGAGCTTGACGGTGCAGAGATTAGTGCATCAGGAAATATGCAGATCATCCCGGAGTTGAAGGTGAATGCTGCTGTGAAGAGTCCGGGACTCACTTGCTACGGAATCAGGCTCACCGACATAAATATTCCGTTGTCGTACTCAGGGAATAGCTTTGCGTCCACAGGAGGCTCGGCCAAGTTTTACGGCGGAACCATCAAGAACAATCTGACTCTGTACACCGACTCGATGAAGCTCATGGACAACTTCACACTTAGCGGCGCGGATTTGGGCGAAGTGATTCGGGCGGTCTCTGCTGACATGAAGGACTCTGTTACGGGGAAGGCGAATCTGTTCGTGAGTCTTTCGGGAACTGGCGGGAAGTTCTCCGCGAAGGGGACTCTGACTCTTCCGTCACTGAAGGCTTACGGGTTCAAGCTGTCGGACGTGAATTTGCCGGTGCTGTATTCTGGGAATCACTTTGCTTCATCCGGAGGCACTGCGAAACTTTACGGCGGGACTCTGAAGAATACTCTGACGTTCAACGTGGACAAGATGACTTTCACCGACAACATAGATGCTTCCGGAATAGACGTGAATGCTCTGATTCAGGACGCGGCCGGCGGGCTTGAGGGGAGAATCACCGGCAGAGGCAAACTCACCATGAGGGTCAACGGTTCTGTGAAGGACAAGGCGACGTATTCGGGGAGCGGAAATTTCTCGATGGGTGTAGGAGGAATTTCTGGGTTCAAGTGGCTGGATGTGCTGACCAGAATCCACAACACGAAGGCCATCAACTACGCGAGTGTGAATGCGCCGCTGACACTACAGACCGGAAAGCTGATACTGAAGGCCGGAACGATTGCGAACGCTCCGAACAATGACCCGATGTATCAGTACGCGAAACTGACTCAGAACGGAACGATAGACTTCGGCGGAAAAGATGTGACTCTGAATCTGATGACGGAGAGCAGCATAAACTATCAGCTCATTAACGCGATACAGGGCGGTAGTGCTGGAGGGCTGCAGGCACTTTTCAAGGGCGGTGTGTCGAACTGGCAGGACGGGCTGAAGGCGTTTCTGTCGGGTGGAATTTCCGGAGCGGAGAAGGCGGCATCAACAGGGGACTTCAGAATCGTGAACCTGAAGATTTCTGGGAAAGCAGCGTCACCGTCATTATCGGGGCTGAAGATTGGGCCGTCTACCCTGAAGACGCAGACAGGGACTCAGACTCAGACTCAGAGTGCCGACAAGAAACCGGACACACAGAACTTCAAGGAGAAGATCATTAACCGAGCGGTTGAGGCCATTGCTCCGGGACTGAAGAAGCCGGAGACTACGACAACAACCCCAAAAATTGCGCCGACTCAGAATCAGAATCAGAATCAGACACAGAAAACGAACACCCCGACTCAGAATCAGCAGAGCCAGAACCAGAATCAGAAGACTAACCGGCAAAAGCTGGAGGATAAGCTGAAGGAAGAACTGCAGAAGGGACTACAGAAAGGATTAGGAGGATTATTCAGGTAATGAGATTGCTACATGACCCGATAAGATTGCTGTTGACGATACCCGCATTATTGTGGGCGTTGTCATTTCACGAGTTCTGTCATGGATTTGCGGCCAAGATGGTGGGTGATCCTACGGCGGAACGATCCGGGAGGTTGTCGCTGAATCCGTTTGACCACTTTGACCTAGTGGGGACGTTGATGTTGCTGCTTGTGGGATTTGGGTGGGCTAAGCCTGTGCCGATAAACACGAGATATTTCAAGCATCCGAGACGAGATTTAGTGATAGTGTCTCTTGCTGGGGTTGCAGGGAATATTTTGACGGCGGTGTTGACGGTGTTGTTCTTCAGGTTCTTCGGAGCGAGGTGGTACAACATGACTGGGCGTGCAGGGCTGATATTCCTGTTCCAGATGGTGAACATCAACATGGGGCTTGCGGCGTTCAACCTGATACCGATTCCTCCGCTGGATGGGTCGAGAGTGCTGGAGGCGTTTTTGCCGTACAAGTACATGCATTATTACTACTGGCTTGAGCGGTACGGGATGATAATACTGCTGGTGCTGCTGGTAACTGGAGTGATAAATGTATTCTTTGACCCGATAATAAGTTTCTTGTGGAACTTCCTGCCGTATTAGCAGACAGTAAAACCGGGCGGAGATTTTGAGACTCTACCCGGTATATTTTTGCCGCTATGCCTGCTGGGATTTACGCAGGTATGTTTGTTCTGACAGAGACTATTGCGCATCCAGAGCTGCCTATTGGTTTTACGCAGGTACGTTTGTCCTGACAGAGACTATTGCGCATCCAAGTCGTCAACGAGTACTTTCGTCAGTGCTGGATCAAACGACAGCGATACATTCTCCCCTTCAGCAAAGATTTTTTTCACATCAGGGTTGTCTATCTGCACTAACACGTTCCCCAAGTCAGTTTTGACCCAAGTTTCTACGCTGTTGCCCAGATATATATTCGCCGTAACTATGCCGTCCTCAACGCCTGCACCTGCCTCACCAATCGAGAGAGACTCCGGTCGCGCCATAACTAGAGCTTTGTCGCCGGGGTTGAGCTTGTCGGACCAGCGTGGAGCTGTGAATCTCTGGCCCTTCACTTCGACATGGCATGCCTCATCGATTCCTTTGACCTCGCACGGGAAAAACGCTACTTTCCCCACAAATCCAGCCACAAAAGTATCTACAGGATCACGATAAATATCGCTGGGTGTCCCGATCTGGATGATGTGTCCGAGCTTCATCACTATGATTCTGTCCGAGAGACTCATAGCTTCCACGCGGTCATGAGTCACGTACATAGCAGTGATTCCCAGAGACTTTTGCAGCCTGCGGATTTCCACGCGCATTTGTTCACGGAGTAACGCGTCCAGATTGCTCAAAGGCTCATCCAGCAAAAGCACTGACGGCTCAACTATCAGGCTTCGTGCTAATGCGACTCGTTGCTGCTGGCCTCCGGAGAGTCTTGACGGTGGACGTTTGCCCATCTGTCCGAGTCCGACCATCTCCAGAAAACGCTGGACTTTCTCGTCAATGTCCTTCTGTGGGACTTTGCGGAGCTTGAGACGGTAGCCGACATTTTCTGCAACGTTCATGTGAGGGAACAGGCCGTAGCTCTGGAAGACCATAGCAGTATCGCGTTTGTTGGGGGGTGTGCTAGTTACGTCATTATCGCCGATGAGGATTCTGCCTGAAGTGGGCTGCTCAAAACCGGAGAGCATACGCAGGATTGTGGACTTGCCGCAGCCGGAAGGCCCCAAGAGGGTGACGAGTTCACCGGGTTCGAGTCTGAAGGATACTCCGGCGACAGCAGCGACGTCTTGGCCGGACTGTGGGTCACGGAAAATTTTCTTTATGTTCTCAAAGGTTACTGACTTTGATTTAGTGTTTGCCAATTATGATTACTCCTTTCTATATCACGTTACATTCTTCGTCAGGTTCGCATTCTCCCTCACTAACAGCCTCATGATCCCGAATGCACCAAACACGATTATTATCAACACTGTCGATAACACACTCGCCAGTCCAAACCTCAAGTTCTCCGAGAAGTTATAGATCAGCACCGTTATGTGATACCACTTCGCAGAGATCAAGAATATCACCGCACTCACCGCAGTCATCGACCTCACAAACGTATACGACAGGCTCGACAAAAACGCCGGCCTCACCAGCGGCAGCACTATGCTCTTGAACACCGTAGCCTGATCCGCTCCCAAGTCCGTAGCTGCTTCCTCGATTGACGGGTCTATCTGCCTCAACGACGCTATACCTCCCTCGATTCCTACAGGCAGCTCACGAATCACATAGTTGATGATGATTATCGCCGCTGTCCCCACAAGAATTATAGGCGCATGGTTGAACGCAAGTATGTAGCTTATGCCGAGCAACGTCCCGGGCAACGCAAACGGAGTCATCAACAGCATCTCCAGCAGCCTCTTTCCGTGAAACTTCCTCCGGACTATCAACAACGCCGCAATCATCGCAACTATCCCTGCAATCGGTGTAGCTATCGCCGCCAACGTCACAGTGTCGAACAGCGCATCAGTTGACCGCGTAATCGCCTCAGTGATATTCTCAAGGCTGAACGTGTAGTCTATGCCCCAATTCTTCACGAAGCACCCCGCAAAAATCGTCCCGTACAGCATCACGAGGAAGATCACTATCGCGAAAATTATTCCCGTCAAGATTCGCCGGACTATCGGAGTCGTGAGCTCCGTGATTCTCCCTGAAGGTTTGCCCGTAACTGTTACGTATGATTTCTTCGCCACCCAGAATCTTTGCGCCAAAAACGCCGTCAATGTTGGGAGTAATAACAATATCGACAACGCCGCTCCATGTCCGAGTCTGTTCATGCCGGTAACTTCTATGTAGCTCTCCAGCGATAAGACTCTCAGGTCTCCGGCCAAGAGCAACGGATTCGCGAAGTCCGCCAGTGATGTCGTGAACACCAACAGCCACGCACTCAGCAGTCCCGGTACAGCCAGCGGAAGAGTGATCTTGCTGAATGTCTGGAAACGTGTAGCAGAGAGATTCAGTGAGGCCTCCTCAAAAGTTGAGTCTATTGCCTGCAAGACCCCAGACAACGTCAAAAACGCTATAGGGAACATTCCCATCGTCTGCACAAGCACAAGACCAGGCAGACCGTATATCGTGAAGTTCAGCCCGATAACACGAAGCCACCTCGTGAATAGTCCGTTGTTCCCGAAAAGCAGGATTATCGACAGTGTCAGCGAGAAAGGCGGCGAAATCACAGGCAGTACTCCCATTGTTGAGATGAGTTTTTTGCAGGGGGCATTAGTCCGCGCTACTACGAACGCAAACAGGAATCCCACCAGAGTCGAAAACGTTGCAGTCCAGCAGCCTAACTTGAGGCTTCCCCAGAGTGCAGACATATAGCCTTCGGAGTTGAGGATAGTTTTCCAGACACCGAGCGAAAATTTTCCGTTCTCTAGGAATGAGAGTCGTAATGCCTCGAATAACGGATATGCTACGAACGTCAACGTCATCAGGAACAGCCCCGCAAGTGCAAAGCCTACAATGGGATCCTTGCTCATCATGAGCTGCCATATCACCACAGCGAAGAGTACAAACGCTCCGAAAAACAGGGTGTTCATCATCCGCATAAAGCCCTGTTCTCCTTCGGTGCTGAACGCGAAAACTAATGCACCCTCGATGTCGTGAGTCTTCATGTCGACAGCCGGAGCGAAGAATATAGCTTGATCTTCTTTTGCGCCTACCTTCCAGCTTTTGACGCTCCTGTAGATCTCTTCGTACGCGGCATTGTCGAAGCCTTTTGCGAACTCCGGATCAAGCGCGGAGTCTTCAGTGAGTTTTGCGAGGTCAGAGTCGCCTTTGGGTGATGACTCTAACTTTTCGCCGGGCATGGGGATTTCCGGGACTAGTGCCACAGTGTACTCGTTGGAGTCCTCAGCAAGACGCTTCAGCCACTCGGTGATGTCGTCTTCGCCTGAAGGGTAACCTGCCGCGACGGTCTCGACAGTTCTGCGCTGGGCGGATCTCGACTGCTTGAGGAACTCGTCACGGACGCTGGTGTATATCCAGAATCCCACAAGCACCACGAACAGCATCGTCAACAGGAAATTGATGAATCGTTTATTCACATAAATACCTCCTTACTGTTGAATTAATTCACAAATAAATCCTTGCGTTTGCCATAATACTTTTTGTTGACCAGCAACATGATTAGTGTTGGAAGCAGCTGCCAAAAAGATTGCCCGACAAAGCCCCATATTTTTTCAGCGTCATCTGGATAGCCTAATTTGATTAACTGAACAGTAAGAATCACTGCAGAACATAATGTATAAGCCGCAGCAGCAACAATCATTGCAACATACATGATCGTCAACTTTCTGGATGCATCTTTCCTGAAACCAGCTAACTGAAATCTCGTGTAAATATGATACACAGCAATGGCAATCAATACCGCACCATAAGCAATATCAACCCACTGCATGGCCGGGAAAATCTGATAGAAGCGTCTTCCAACTTTACCGTAAACTGAACCGGTGAAGAATGTTATAGACCACACAACACATACGACTGCACCTATCCACAAGGAAAAGTAGATCATGAATTTGTGCCACTTCAAGCCCAAAGGTGTAACGTTTTCGTTCATTTTTTCTCATCCTGAATACAAAACAGCCCCCCATCATGAACAACGGGAGGCTTGAGAATTTCGGGCTACTTTTCGCTGAAGGTGGAAATTTCCTGATTCCAGCGGGCTAATAATCTCTCCTTGTTGGCAGCGTCCCACTGGTCGTCCTGATTCACGAGGTTCATGTTGTCGAGCGAGAATCCTGTGTTAGTGGCAGTAGCTAGTTTCGACAGCGGGATAACGTACCACTTCGCGATGATGTCCATAGCTTTCTGGCCGAGTACCCAGTCGTAGAGCTTCTTGGCGTTCAGCGGATCTGGGCCGTCCTTCAGAATCGACATTGATGCTGTCTCGAAGCCTGTACCGTCCTCCGGAATGACTATCTCGATTTTCGCGCCTTCCCTCTGAAGTTTGACCTGATCGTGAAGGTAGCCGATAGCTATCGGAATTTCGCCGAGTGCGCAGCTCTTTCCGGGTGCTGAGCCTGAACGCGTGAACTGCTCGACTGACTTGGCCAGCTCCTTGAAGTACGCGAATGCTTTGTCCTCATCGCCGCCGTTGATGCGTATGACCGTAGTGATCATGTTGTAGGCAGTTCCTGAAGTGCTGGGATGGGCTACACGAACTTTCTTTGCGTATTCGGGCTTGATGAGGTCTGCCCAGCTTTTCGGCATGGTGAGTCCGAGTTCTTTTGCGCGTTCGGTGTTCATGCAGAAGGCTATAGGTCCGACGTAGAGTCCTGTCCAGTAATTATCGGGGTCTCTGTAGCGTGAGGGGATGGAGTTTGCGACGCGTGAACGGTATGGAGTGGACAGGCCGCGAAGTTTTGCCTCAATGTGCTGAGTTCCGACACCTCCGACCCAGATAGAGGCTTGAGGGTTGGCGCGTTCTGCTTCGAGTCTGGCGATGGCTTCACCTCCGGAGAGACGTACCCATTCGACTTTGATGCCGGTATCTGCCTCGAAAGCGTCAAAGAGTGCTTTTGCGAGGGGTTCCTCCATAGTGGTGTAGGCCTTGACGGTCTCAGCACCGAAAGCACATGCTGCGAGTAGCATGACAACAACGAGAGATAACGCAAACTTTTTCATGAATGCTTTTCCTCCTGAAATATAGATTTTGTTGGGAAATGAATTAGTGCATATTTTAGACTGGGTATGTGAAAATCTACAGAGTATTTCTATCGGCTATAATAAGCTATCCCATTTTGTGAAAGAGTGAATAGTTTATGACACCTGAAGAAGCGTGTGAATGTCTGGGAATATCTCTAGATGATGATTTTACGGTTGAGCTGCTGGAGAATAAGTATAATGCAAAACTTTCGGAGTGCGGGGATTCTCTGGAGATGCGGGCAAAGGTGAATGAAGCGTGTGAGATTCTGCTTGACCTGTATGCGAGTCCTGAATATGGTGAATACGATGAGCAGAAAGAACATGAATCCCCTCCGCAGAATAGGCATCACGAAAAGCATGAAGGGCTGTTCATGAAGCTGGCTGTGCTGATGGCGGGAGTGTTTCTGCTGAGCTTTGGAGGGGTGATGTATTTCGTGTATAAGATTCACACGGACAGTGTACAGCCCCCGAAAATAGAAGGCATTCCATACCAGCAATACAATGATTTGCTGCAGAGGTTTCAGGAACTCAGTAGAGACCGCGAAAAATCACAGCAGCAGACTCCTCCTCCAGTCATTACCCCTCCGGCGGATTATGCAGCACTGGTTGAGCAGGTTATGCCGTCTATGGTGTTTATACAGACTGACAAAAGCACGGGCAGCGGATTCTTCGTGAGTGCAGGCGGAGACATTCTCACCAATCATCACGTGATAGACGGCGCAGGGATCATCTACGTAACCACTAATGACGGAATAACTCTCAGCGCACTTGTGAAGGACTATGATTCAGTGAGGGATATGGCACTGCTGAAAGTAGACCCGCAAAAATCTGTGCAGTTCTTGAGAGTCAGCAATACACTTCCCAGACAGGGCGAGGCAGTTATAGCTATAGGCAACCCGGCAGGCCAAAATCGTATTTATGATAACACTGTTTCTAATGGCATTGTCTCCGCAGTCAGAGAAGTTGACAATGTTTTGTGGGTACAGTTCACAGCTTCAGTATCTCCCGGCTCAAGTGGAGGAGCAGTGATAAATCTTCATGGCGAAGTTATAGGCATGACGACATGGAAAGATCCGGACACTGAGACACAAAATCTGAACTTTGCTGTTGCTCCTACGGTGTTAAGCCGTTTCCTGAGCAGTGCAATCACCAAACCCGCAAGAGCATTCACGCAACATGTCAAGCCTAAGGCTGTACCGAGCCCCCAGCCTCCCAAAACTCCACAGCTTCCGCGAACTCCAGACTACAACGACAGCGTACCGGGAGCGATATTTGTCCGCAGAGATGACGAGTACGAGATGTACCTTTACACGGACGAGATATTCTACGACAGGAATACACAGGATACTGCATTCATAGCACTATGGTTGCCGACAGAGAAAGCAAAGGCCAAAATGCGCAGGGACTCACATTTTCGTGTACCTTATGGCACAGATTTAGGAGTATGTGTGCTGCTATATGTAGCGAATTTCAGGGAGAACAAGTATCTGCACTTGAGGACGATAAATTACTGCCTTGATGGGTCTATTGCGAGGGATTATATCAAGCCTGAGAATGAATATACCTTTAGGATTCCTAAAAACGGAAGCAGAGCGGATATTTTGATGAAAGCAGTGAAGAAACACCTACGTATACGATAAGGAGGCTCAAACTATGAGACATAACATTGGGATATTAATAGTGATTGTGGCTTTGTGTACAGTTCACGGGGCTGAAGCAGTCACTCAAGCAGAACAGCTAGTAGTTTCCAGAGCAATCACCCTCGCAGAAACAGCCTCACCCCAGCAGCTCAAGCAGGCCGTAAACAGCGGCGTAGACTTCAACGTTCAGAGACACCCCGATTTCGACAGCGATGACCCATATTTCGGCTATTGGGAGGACGACTACAATTTTGAGTACATGACTCCACTGCACGCCGCCGCAACAAAGAATCATGACCCTAAAAGTATACGCTACCTGCTGTCACTCGGACTCGAGGTCAATGCTTCAGCCGCAGCAGGCAACACAATCCACGATACACCTTTAACCTGCGCAATCAGGAACAAGAATAATATTCAGGTCATCTCTGAGCTTCTCAACGCAGGAGCCAGCCCAGTCGTGTGGAACTCCGGCAACAACTACAGCGCACTTCACCTCGCGGCCTTCGAATGCAAAAGCTACCCTTACGCCAAAGCAGTTATTGACGCACTACTCAAGGCAGGCTGCGACATAGACTCTCACTACCAGTTCACGCGTGAAGAAAAACAGGAGCTTATGGAACAAGAAGACCCCTCAGCCTTCAGAATCAAGTGGAGCAGAGATGATCCCTTTGGAGTCTCTAATCTTTCACACATTGCGCATGATAGTTTCTTGTCGTCATTTACGCCGCTGATGTATGCTGTCCTACATAATAACCCTGACGCTGTGAATATCCTTCTTGATGCCGGAGCTGATCCCAATATCCGCAGCTTTGAGGGCAAAACCGCGCTGGACTATGCACGTATGCTCCCAAAAACTACGAGCCTCAGACGTTCCGATGCATTCATCAGGCTTCAGAAAGTCTCACGTACAACAAAAACTCCCCGGCCCGAAAATGAGTCAGGGGAGCAATTTCCACAAGCATATGCCAAATTTATGCGCCGATATTTATCGTGATACCATACAGCCCAGCATATGCCAGCACTCCCAGCCCAGAGCTAAACAGTCTCATGATTCCCGCCAATGCTCCCGTGATCGTTGCGGCCGTTCGAGTCGTCATTATGCCCTTCATCGCCTCAAACAATAAGCCTATTCCGCAGAAATCGTAACTATGTGCATAAGGACTCCTACGCCGATAATCATGAAGATCACTCCCTACGGAATGGAGCGTATTGCAGCTTTCTAGTCTCCGCAGCCTAAGCAGATTAGCACCGTCCAGCAAGTGAAGCATCCCCATCGCCAGCAACGCCATCACTATACTTGCTTGCCGAACTTTGCGACGTGGACAGCGTGACAGATTCCGTTGCCGGGACGTGAAATGTATACGCCGTATTTTTTCGCCACAGACTGTAGATATATGGGTCTTGAAGTCGAGATATAGCAGATTGTAGCCGAAGTAGCTTACACTGAGTTCTGCCTCAGTGCGCGGCAGGCCTATAGCTTCGAATGCCAAGTAGGCCATGACGGCGTTGATGTCATGAGTTAGAACGTGGTAGACATTGAGATAAGTTCAACTGCACGGAATCATGGCAGAATGTTTAGCGAGGTGGGAAGACAAAATTTTTCTGATAATGTTCATTAACGAATTCCACCAGTGAGATATTATGTGTGTATGTATGTTTGTGGAATGCTTGACATTTTTCGAGTGTCAGCTTGTGAAGTAAGATATTATTCTTCGTGAAAGGCATATATATTTTGCTATGGCACTAACACATTTCCGGCGAGTCTATTACCAGCATTGAGGAGGGGTGTGGGACATATTACAGCATGAAGACTTTTTCTGTAGACATGCAATATATTTCCCGACAACACGCATATTATCCGCATTGATGAGGGCATATTATGAGTCTGAACTTTAGGGTTGCTGAGGTCAAGAACATCACCCGCACGACGGATGAACTGCATATTTCCCAGCCTGCACTCAGCAGATATATACATGACGTTGCGGAGGAACTAGGCACAAAGATTTTCTACAGGTCTACGGATCCCAACATGACACATGACCGGACGACTCAGGATAGGGACATCACGCGACAGAGCTTTGTACATGCTGCCGGATACTTGGCCGGATTCTGAGTATAACTTTGTGAGCAGGGTGATTCTATCGTGAAAAATTAGTGCTTGCTGCAAAAACTGGCTATGTTCATGAAGATTCCTGCACTCATGACAGAAAAGCTATCATCCCCAAAAGACTCGAAGGCATGAGATTCTTTCTGCTATTCCTAAGTTTACGGCTAAGATGATGGATGGCAGTGCTTGTGGGGAGTTTTTGACGGGGTGAATTGACAACAAAAAAAGCCCTCCCCATTTCTGAGAAGGGAGAATGATTCTGTAGCTATTCTTCGTGATGCTCCATCGGGATGATCTCCATGCCGTGCTTTGAGCGGTAGTCGTTGAGTGCTTCATGTATGGCTTCTTCGGCCAAGACCGAGCAATGCATCTTGATGGGGGGGAGTCCGTCCAGAGCTTCGGCGACTGCACTGTTGGTGAGATTCCAAGCGTCATCGATATTGCGGCCCTTGATCATTTCTGTGGCCATGCTTGACGAGGCGATAGCACTTGCGCACCCGAAGGTCTTGAACTTCACATCATCGATAATTTTCGTGTCGGGGTTGACCTTGAGGTAAATCTTCATGATGTCGCCGCATTTTGGGTTACCTGCTTCACCTACGCCATCAGCGTCTGGGATTTCTCCGACATTTCTGGGGTTGATGAAGTGATCCATAACTTTTTGGCTGTAATCCAGTGCCATAATATATTACTTCCTTTCTTTTGTTTTTGGGGGCGGTCGGGTGGGGTTGCTAAACGTGAAGGCATGCCGAGCGTTTAGCACTTAACACACGCGTTTACGTACCAGCACAATACACGTTTATGCATCAGCACAGCACACGTTTACGTACCAGCACAACACACGTCTATATGTGTACTGAAAATTCACGTTCCACCACAAATTTATCCCTACAGTCTGCCCTTGATGTAGTCTTCCCACAACGGAGACATCTCACGCCGTCTCGCTACTATCTCCGGCAATACCTCCAGCAGGTAATCTATATGCTCATCCGTCGTCAGCCTGCCTATCGTGAATCTCAACGACCCGTGTGCCATCTCATGCTTCAGCCCCAACGCCAGCAGCACATGTGACGGATCCAGACTCTCCGAAGAACACGCACTCCCTGTCGACGCACTCACTCCCTTAGCGTCAAGATCCAGCAATAGCGTCTCTCCCTCAACCCCGATAAAGCTGAAGTTGATATTATTCGGCAACCTCAAGTCTCCAGTTGCTCCGTTCAGCTTCGCGTGCGGAATCTTCTCCAGTATCCCCGCAATGAGTTTATCTCTACGTGCTGAGTTCACGGCTTTGTCCTCCTGAAGCCTGCCCTTCAGAATCTCCATCGCCTCACCAAACCCAACTATCCCCGCAATATTCTCCGTGCTGGCTCTGTGTTTATGCTCCTGCGCGCCTCCGTGCATGAAGTTTTCCGGTCTGAGTCCCTTACGCAAATACAACGCTCCGACTCCTTTCGGGCCGTACATTTTGTGCGCAGACATCGACAGCATATCGATATTCATAGCCTTCACGTCAATATCCAGGTGTGCCGCTGCCTGAACTGCATCCGTGTGGAAAGGTATATGCTTCTCCCTGCATAACGCCCCGATCTCCGCAACAGGCTCTATTGTCCCGACCTCGTTATTCGCGAACATAATCGACACTAGTGCTGTCTTGTCGGTAATAGCATTCCGGACATCATCAACGCTGACCCTGCCTTCGGAATCCACAGGCAGATACGTTACTTCAACGCCATGATAGTGCTTGAGATACTCTGCTGTGTGAAGAATCGCATGATGCTCGATGCTGGTGGTGATTAGGTGATTTTTCCCTGCGAGCTTTGCTTTCTCCAGAGTACCCTTCAACGCCCAGTTATCGGCCTCCGTTCCCGAACCCGTAAAGTATATTTCGCTGGGGTCTGCGTTCAGTGCAGAAGCTACTTGATTGCGGGCTTTGTCGATGGCGGCTCTGGTCTTGCGCGAAAACGAGTACACGCTCGAAGGATTACCGAATATTTCCCCGAAGTATGGCATCATTGCCTGCAAAACTTCAGGGCTTGTCGGAGTTGTTGCCGTATGATCCATGTATACGAACATTTATAGTTTATGCCTCCCTTTGTTCTCTCGATGCTTTTACTGCTCTAGCTCTGGCTTGTTCACGCTGTGGGTCAGTGTTCAGACTCTCAAGCAGTGAGATTTTCTCGTCAACTATATCCGCAAGTGTAGTAGTTCTCAGAATCTCATCTACTGAGCCTTTGACTTTCCTCCACAGGCTGAACGTCGGACACGTTACCGCATTTTCGCATCCCTTCTCCGTCTGGCATGACCCGAATATGAACGGCTCACCCAACGCCTGCAAAATATCTGCTATGGTGATTTCGTCTGCCTTCCTAGCAAGAAAATACCCTCCCTGCGCTCCCCTGACGCTCTCAAGCAGCCCAGCAGTCCGTAACTTCCTGAATAGCTGCTCAAGGTAATTCACAGGGATATTCTGACGGAAAGCTATATCACTCACACTCACAGGCTCAGAATCATGCGAATGCGTACACAAATCAGACATTGCCCGGAGTCCGTAACGTGCTGTAGTTGAAAGCCTCACTGGTAAATTTTCTCCCTTGCTTGAAATCGCGCAAAGAATAGCATATGCAACTAACTTTATCAAGATTAACGGAGTCGTATATTATCATTGCAATAGTATCTATAGATTCATTCGTGATGGTGTAATCTCATGATTTCACGTGAGCTACGCGAAAACCACACAACTATCCTGAGCAGAAGCATGTACTTATCAGCTAGTTTCTCAAGGCCGTATATTATAATTACACTCACTTCACAAATATATTCAAATACATTAATTCAGGAGGTTTAATCTCATGATTTCACGTGAGCTTTGCGAAAACTACACTGCTATCCTCACTGAGGAACTCGTCCCAGCTATGGGCTGTACTGAACCCATCGCCATCGCCTACGCTGCCGCCAAAGCACGAAGCATTCTCGGCGAAAACCCATCGCATATTCACGTATCATGTTCAGGAAACATCATTAAGAACGTCAAAGGAGTCATAGTCCCCAATTCCGGAGGCCAAAAGGGAATCGAAGCCGCAGCTATTCTCGGGGCTGTGGGTGGCGATTCAGACAAGGTACTTGAGGTCATTTCCGCTGCTGATGACAACGCCAAAGCCCTCACTCGTAAACTTGTTCGCGAAAATGTCTGCGATGTTGCTTTGGTCGAAAACGTCCCGAACCTGTACGTTGAGGTTACAGCCCAGAGTCTCGAACACACTTCACGCGTCAGAATCGAACACCACCACACGAACATCACCCGCATAGAGCTTGACGGCAGAGTCATCTTCGAGCAGGCAGAACAGACTCCAGAGGCTCCCGAAAATTCCGCAGACAGATCCGCCATGAACTTACGCACGATTCTGGAATACGCTGACAACGTGAAACTTGAGGACATTGACGAAATTATCGGCCGTCAGGTTGAGTACAACACAAGAATCTCACAAGAAGGACTCGACAACAAATGGGGCGCATGTGTCGGAAAAACCATCATAGAGACTTGGGGCGATGACGTACGGACTTGTGCATGCGCCAGAGCAGCAGCAGGCAGTGACGCAAGAATGAGCGGATGCCCTTTGCCAGTGATCATTAACTCAGGGAGCGGCAATCAGGGAATCACTGTGAGCCTTCCGGTCATAGAGTACGCAGAAAAATGGCACATCTCACGCGAAAAGCTATACAGGTGTCTTGTAGTGAGCAATCTTGTGAGCATATACATCAAGCAATATATCGGGTCATTGTCGGCTTTCTGTGGTGCTGTCAGCGCAAGTGCTGGGGCTGGCGCAGGAATAACATACATGGCAGGAGGGGATTACGAGAGCGTTGCAAGAACCATCACGAACACGCTGGCTAATGTCGGAGGGATAGTGTGTGACGGAGCAAAACCCAGTTGTGCCGCAAAAATAGCATCGAGCGTGAATGCTGCACTGATTGCCCACTACATGAGCATGAATTACGACGAGTTCAGGGGCGGTGAAGGCTTCGTAGAGGACGACGTGGAAGAGACCATCAAGAATATGGGCTATATCGGCAAGATCGGCATGAAGGACACTGACCGCGAGATACTTAACGTTATGATTGACCGCGTTGATGTGAACTCGTGCATGTGATTGCGGGACATGCTAGGCGTTGATGTGGATTTAGGTGTGTGGATTTGCGTGGCATGTTAGGCACAGAAATATGCTCTATAATTTGCGTATCGTGAGGAGGTGAAAAATATGCCTAGAGCTGGCAGAGAGCATAAAGACAGGCTGTTTAAGTTCATATTCGGGAATCCTGAACACAAAGAATTGACATTGAGTCTCTATAACGCCCTGAATAACTCTCACTATACTGACCCTGAGCAAATTACCTTCAACACTATCGAGGACGCTGTATATCTTGGGATGCACAATGATGTATCGTTCATAATCGTAAACTCCATGAATCTGTGGGAGCATCAGGCCTCGTACAATCCTAATCTGCCTGTGAGGTTCTTGATCTACGCTGGGAGTATCTATGATAAATACTTGAACGACCACAATATTTACAGGTACGGTACAGTTCTGCATGAGCTGCCGAAACCGAGATGCGTATGTTTCTACAACGGGACTGACGAGCAGCCGGAAGAGCAGGTACTCAGACTCAGTGATGCATTCGGGGATGAGGACACAAAGGCGGATATTGAGGTTAGTGTTCTGATGCTGAATATCAACTACGGAAGGAATAAGGCTCTAATGGAAGAATGTTCTGCGATGAATGAATATGCGTGGTTCATTGAGGAGATCAGGGAGAATCAAAAGGTCATGAAGAATCTTGATGAGGCTGTGGATGCGGCGATTGACAGTATGCCGGATAGTTTCAAGCTGAAGAGATTCTTGCGTGCGCACAAAGCGGAGGTGAAAGGAATGTATTTGACAGAGTATGACGAGGAGAAGGAGCGCAGGCTTGCCTGTGAAGAAGCAAGTATGATCGGGCGCGAAGAGGGTCGTGCGGAAGCTAACGAGCGTGTAGCTACGGATATGCTCAGGGAAAATTTCCCATTAGCTATGATTGAGAAGATTAGCAGACTCTCAGAAGAAGCTATCCGGAAAATAGCACAATCTTTAGGAATCACCTTAGTATGAGTCAATTCACCATAATGGTGTAAACTTTCAGCCAGCATTAATTTTTTCGTAGGAGGTAGTAATCATCATGAGCAGCAACAACAGTTTCACCTCAAGCCTTCCGTTCAAGCTGGTACTTGCTCTAGTCGCAGGTATCCTTATCGGTTTCGGCCTGAGCGCAATCGAGGGCAGCTCACTATGCACCGCACTGCTCAACATCATCGTAACAGTCCGACACATCTCCGGACAGTTCATCAGTTTCTGTGTCCCGTTGATCATTCTCGGGTTCGTAGCTCCCGCCATCACCAGAATGGGCAGCCACGCATCAAGAATGCTCATCCTCGCGCTGATACTGGCCTATGTCTCGTCAATCGGCGCAGCATTTGCGGCAACGTTTGCGGGCTACACTATACTTCCGTTCATGCAGATAGCCTCAGAAGTCGAAGGCCTCAAGAGAATACCCGGAGTCGTCTTCGCACTGAACATCCCACAAGTTATGCCCGTAATGTCCGCGCTGTTCCTGTCTATCACTGTGGGACTGGCCGCCGCATGGAACAGAAGCAAGTACATTATCGGCCTGCTTGAGGAGTTCCACAAAATAGTGTTAAGCATAGTAACCAGATTCATGATTCCGGTTCTGCCTCTGCTCATCGGATCAACGTTCAGCATTCTCGCGTACGAAGGCTCGATCACGAAGCAGTTCCCTGTGTTCTTGGCCATAATCTTGATCGTAATCGTGGGACACTATATCTGGATGGCTTTGCTGTACTCAATCGCAGGAGCATATTCCGGACGCAACCCGTTCAACATCATCAAGAATTACGGCCCCGCATACATGACAGCTATCGGGACTATGTCGAGCGCGGCGACCCTTTCCGTAGCACTGGAATGCGCCAAAAAGTCAGAGCCTACCCTCCGCGACGACATGGTCAACTTCGGAATACCACTGTTTGCGAACATACACCTGTGCGGCTCGGTCATGACTGAGACATTTTTTGTGATGGCAGTGTCGAAGATTCTGTACGGGTTTTATCCGTCAATGGGGAACATGATAATTTTCTGCCTGCTGCTGGGAGTGTTCGCGATAGGTGCTCCGGGAGTGCCGGGAGGTACAGTCATGGCATCGCTGGGACTGATTACGGGAGTTCTGGGGTTTGACCAGACTGGTACGGCGTTGATGCTGACGATTTTCGCGTTACAGGACTCTTTCGGGACGGCCTGCAATGTTACGGGAGACGGTGCATTGACGCTAATACTCACGGGCTACGCTGAGAAGCATAATATTTCCGCTGAAGGACTCGAAAAGGTTTTAGACTAGGGATAATTATCAGGTTATGCGTCATGCTGTTCGAGTGTGGCGCATATTTTTATGTGCTATAATCGTGAACATCCACAGTAAAAACAGCAAAAATTAGGAGTTGACAGTTTTGGACGACAATATGTATAATCAGCCATCAGCCATCAGCCATCAGCCCAGATTCTGACTCTCATTCAGGCAAAGTAATTCCCTTCCGTAAGTTCTACAAGTTCTGCGAAGACATCTGCAACAATTTCGGTTTATCACACGAGTATTTCGATGAGCATTCACTGCGGCTCTATAACACCGTCAAGTTCATAGTAAAACTTACTGGCGGGAAAAAAGGCCTAACTCTCCTTGCACCAGGATCAGGCCTCGCTCTGGCAGAAGCATATTTGACGAAATTCATGGGCTTCAAGTGTACAGTGATAGACTTTCCCGGATCAATATTGAGTTTCAAGAAATATTATGAGTGGGCAGGCTTCGAAACTATAGGCGCAAATATAGATGATTACACCTTCAGTGACAGTACTAAGTTTGACATCATAATGAGCCTAGAAAATATCGAGCATATCAACGCCGCTCCTTCAGAGTACATCGCCAAATTCATCGACTTGCTCGCACAAGGAGGATACTTCGTAATTTCCACGCCTAACATGGGATCTTTTGCGCATGTGTTCAGAATACTCGCAATGATGCCGACTCTTCCCGTACCTGAGAAGACTTTTGACCGCAACAGCCACGTGCATTACAGGGAGTACATGCCCTGCGAAATAGTGGACGCTTACGAAAAAAACGGCCTCGTGTACAGAGCAAGAGCTTACTCGAACGAAAGCCAAGCGTTCAGGAAGTACAACACTTCGAGGCGTTCGCTGCACCACGTGAAGAATCGTGTGTTGAGTTCCGTGATGAGGTGGAGTATTCAGCCGTTGATGGCATTGATCGGAGTGATACCGAGATTCCGGTATGACATGATTATTGCGGCTCAGAAAGTATAGTTTCTGAAGGGGTCTGTTGAGTGATTCGGGAGGCTCTTTTTCTGCACAGAATGACCGCAACAAAAAATCCCCTCTCCCTAAAAACTCAGGAGGGGGACTGCTTCACAAAACAGGGGAGCTACATTCTCACTTTCTGCCCCTCATGCAAAAGATGCGCACCCGCTACAACAATTTTGTTCCCGTCCTTGAGCTGTTCGCTGGTGATGTCTATATATCCGTTGTTATGAGGCGTATTCTGCCTGACGTTCACACGTTTCACAGCATTGTTCTCACACCGCCACACATATGCTCTGTCGCCGCTGGTAACTACTGCTGTCTGCGGCACTGTATACACTCTCTCTCCGCTCTCTGAATCCAGAATTTCCACCTCAACAATCGCGGTCATTCCGGGCAGCAGAGCTACATCTTTCTGCTGAGGCATCACAGCCGTTACTGGGAACGTGTTGGTATTTCGGTCAGCCTGCAAAACAAACTCCTTGACCGTCAGCGGAAATGTCTTCTCTGGGATTGCGTCAAACCTTGCGCGGATAGAGTCGGGTTCAGTAGCAGCCTTTGATGCCCATATTACGTCCGTATCAGGTATGTTAAACACTATCTCCATCATGGATATATCCTGCAGGATAAATATCGTCTGTTTTGCGTTCACATCCTGAAAACTCTCTACCATCCTGTCGACTATCACTCCGTCAAACGGCGCACGCAACTCCGTATCCCTCAGCGAATCACGTACGGCAGTAGTCGAAGCCTTCGCCACATTCAGCGCGGACTCTGCTACATTCATCTGCGTCTTGTACGTGTCATAAGTCGATCTCGGAACTACTTTCTGCTTGTAGAGATTCTCGTAGCGTTTGAAGTTTGCCTCTGCGTTCTCGTACTGAGCCTGTGCCTGAGCTTGGTTGCTCTGTGCCTGCTTAAGCTGTGTCTGGTAGTCTCTGGGGTCTAGTGTCGCGAGAAGCTGCCCTTTCCTCACAGAAGCACCCTTGTCGACTCTGATGCTCTTTATCGGTCCGGCAACCCTGAACGACAAATCTACACGCCTTCCGCCCTGCAATGTACCGTAATACTGCCACAATCCGCCCTTGCCGTTGCTCCTGAGGGTAACGGTCTTCACTGGACGGATAACTTCTTTTTGCGGGATTTCTTCCTCTTGGCTGCGCATGAGTTCAAGACCTTTATATGCACCAAACACCAAACCTACAAGAATTATTATCTCAATAAGCCTCTTCACTTTTTACATCACCTTTCGTCTATTCGTCTTCGTCTTCGTCATAGCTGCTTTCTTCGCCGGGATTCGGAACGTTGTACGCTACTGCTGTCATGACCGGTATGAATACCATCGTAAGCACTGTGCTCACCGTCAGGCCTCCCATAATCGTTACTGCCATCGGTCCGAACATGCTGTCCCAAATCAGCGGAATCATACCCAAAACTGTAGTTACTGCCGACATAGCTACAGGCCTTAACCTGCTGACTCCTGTTTCCACGATAGCAAGATACCGGTCTTTACCCGAAGCGAAATCACTTGCTACCTGATCAAGCAATACTATCGAGTTTTTGGCGAGCATTCCCACAAGGCTCAATATACCCACGATTGACAGGAAGTCTAACGGTTTATGCGCAAGTACCAGTCCAAGCACAACACCGATCACTATCAACGGGATGGACCCGAAAATTATGAACGGCTGGCGGAATCCGTTGAACAGGAACACCATTATCGTGAACATCAGTATCAAGCACGGCATGAACAGCACCGACATTCCATTCATGGCATCTTTCTGGCTCTCGTCCTCACCTCCCCATTCAAACCTATATCCGAACGGTAACGGAATAGCCTCAACTTTTGCGCGTATCCTCTCCTGCATCTCTGAGACGTTGCTGCCGAAAGTAACATCACTCATCACGCTGAGTACTCTTCGCCTGTTTCTACGTACGACTATTTCGTCCTCGTATGATGTCTCTACATCAGAGATCACAGACCCAAGCGTCACGGCTTTGTTCGCTGAAGGAGACCACACCGGCAATGACTGCAAGCTCTCGATTCTGTTGCGCTCCTCTGGTATCAGGCTGAACAGTATCGGCAGGGATTTATTCTTGTCCCTGAATGCCCCAATAGTTAAACCCGATGTGCCTGTGAGAATGGCATTGTTGATCATTGGACGCGTCAACCCTAGACTCTGCATCCTATCCTTGCGTATCTGCGGCCGGAACACCGTAACTCTGTCGCACCAGTCGAGTCTCACGCAGTTATGTATTGGGTCTTGCTCCATGATTTGACGTGCTTTGTCTGCCAGTCCTCGCAGTACTACAGGATCTTCACCGTAAAATCTTGCCTCGATCACCGGAGCCATACTAGCACCCTTTGAGAACAGCTTGCACACACCGATAACTCCGGGCATTTCTTCATCAATAACGCGCTGTGTTTCCTGCAAAATTGCTTTGGGGTCTCCACCCGGTTTGACTTCCACGAGCAATTCCGAGAATGCATTATCGCCGTCAGGAGGTGAATATGTCAGCATGAATCTCAAGTTTCCGCCTCCGATGGTGCTTGTGACGTTCTTAATGTCTGGGCGTTTCATCAGGCGTTCGGCGAGCTGCTCCGTCATGTCTTTCTGCACATTGATCGAAGTACCTTCACGCTGCCACAAGTCCGCAACAAAATACATTGCTGTTGACGAAGGGAAGAATATTTTTTCCACAGACGTAATCAGAGTGATTAGCGAAAATGCGAACATGATCACTACAACGGCTATCGTGAGCATCCTCCTGTGCAGGCAGCCCTCAAGAAATGCTCTGTATGCACGGAACAAAAAGCTGTTGTATGGGTCTGCACCTGACTGTGAGGCCGGCTTAAGCATGATATTTCCGAAGACTGGTGTAGCCGTGATCGCAAACAGCCAGCTCAACATCATGGATATTCCCACAACCTGAAGCAGACTCCGACAAAATTCGCCGGTGCTGTCGGGTGAAAGCCCTATAGGTGCGAAAGCTAACACAGCTATAAACGTTCCGCCGAGCATTGCCCAGATCGAGCCGTTCACTGTGCTGGAGGCAGCATCTTCTGCGGATTGGCCGCTCTGTACGCCGACAAGTATCCCTTCGGTCACGACTATAGCATTGTCGACCAGCGAGCCTAACGCGATAATCATTGCCGCAAGAGATACCTGCTGCAAGAAAATTCCCTGCTGGTTCATCACGATCAACGTAGCCGCAACCGTCAAGAGCAGCACTATACCGATCAGGAAGCCGGAACGCATACCCATAAACACGAGCAGTACTCCCACAACGATAACCAGCGACTCGATCAGGTTAATCACGAAATCGTTCACTGAGTTCACAACGCCGTCCGACTGCATATATATCGGTGCTAACTCCATACCTATTGGGCGTTCCTCTTCAAGTTCCTCAAGGCGTTTTTCGACAGCCTCACCCATAGTTACGACGTTTCCGCCCGCAATCGTGGATATGCCTATGCCAAGAGCGGGCTGGCCGTTGAAGTACATCATCATGGTCTGGGGATTCACGTAGTCCCTGCGGATTTCAGCAACCTCCTTCAGCCTGATGAGGTGCCCTTCTCCTCCGCCGATGACTGTCTCGCCAAAATCCTCAACGTTTAGGAGTCCGCCTGTCGGGTTAATGGTGACGTACTGTTCACCGTAAAGAGTCTTGCCCATCTCTGAGAGCGTATTTTGCTGGTTGAGTATATCGAAGATCGTTGCTGACGAGATACCTAACGAACGCAGACGCGCTGATGAAAACTCCACGTACACCGCTTCAGTCTGTTCACCGACAATACTGACCTTTGCGACTTCTGGGACGAGTACAAGCTCTTGCTTCAGGAAGTCCGCATAGTCATACAGCTCCCTCATGGTGTAGCCGTCTCCGGTGAGTGCGTAATACTGCCCGAACACGTCACCGAAATCGTTGTTGATGACCACCGTACACCCTGAAGGCAGATTCACGAGAGCGTCATTGACTTTCTGCCTGAGGATGTTCCAGACTTGCGGGAGGTCTGCTGTCGTGTACGCGTCCTTGATGTCGACGTAGATTGTTGCCATGCCGGGACTACAGCGGGTTCGGATTTTCTTCACCTCACCCATAGTCTGGATAGCGTCCTCCATTCTGCTGGCGGCTTCCTGTTCGGCTTCGTACACAGTTGATCCGGGATAAAGGATTGTTACTACTGCGGTCTTGATGGTGAATGCAGGGTCTTCGAGTTTTCCGATGCTGTGATAGGCAGATACGCCACCTATAGTGATTAGGAAACAAATGAAAAGTACTACAACTGTACGCTTTATACTAGCGCGGGCAATGTCCATAACAAAAAATTCCTCCTTTTCTTACGCCGCGTTGTGCATAATTATACATAAAAACCTCCCCAATAAATGAGGAGGCATATTGTTACATCACACGCTGTTTTTGCGCAGTCTACTTCCCTAATTCTGGAGGGGGTTCGGATTCTTCAGGCCTCACCTCAGAATCAGGACTCCTCAGCAGAATCACTCTCTCTCCATGCTCAACCAAGTTATACTGCTCACGCGCAAGATGCTCTATTCCTTCCTGAGTCTTGTAGAAAGCAACTTTTTCCTTGTAGTTCCTCACAGCTTCCCGCTTCTCGTTCAGTACTGCCTCACGCTTCACTATGGCCTCCCGAATCTGCGCAATCCTCTCAAGCTCAAACCGGTAATAGCTCACAGTTATAGCCATCACCAACACGAAAAGGGCTATCAGGATTATCCGCTTCAGCGAAGGCATCTCTACATTCTCTCCGGAGCAGATACCCCTAGCAGTTCAAGGCATGACGCAATCACATTCTTCACTGCCCGCGCAATATTCAGCCTGCCAATGCGTATATTCTCGTCCGGCTCGTCAAGAATCCTGTTTGTGTTGTAGAACGAGTGAAACACCCCCGCAAGATTCAGCACATACCCCGTGAGTACCTGCGGTGCAAGATCGTTCGAGGCCTCACGCACAGCATCAGGGTATCCCGCCAGACAGTCGGCCAAGTCACGAGCGTCCTTATTGCCGAAAATCTCTGCTGGTATGTTTTCGGGGTCAAGGGAGTCCAAATTTCCGCCCCTATTCACGAACTCACGAAGCACTCCCGAGATTCTGGCGTGTGCGTACTGGACGTAATACACCGGGTTATCGCTGCCCTGCTTTTTCGCGAGGTCTAGGTCAAAATCCATCTGGCTGTCGCTCCGTCTCATCAGGAAGAAGAATCGTGTTGCGTCTACACCGGCTTCGTCAAGCACATCACGTAAAGTTATAAACTCTCCTGCACGGGTGGACATGGTTACGATTTTCCCCTCACGAAGCAAATTCACCAGCTGTATCAACAGTACGATGAAGTCATCCGGATTCTTGCCCATAGCCTTAACAGCAGCCTTCATGCGGGCGATATATCCGTGGTGGTCTGCTCCCCAAACGTCAATAACCCTCTCGAAATTTCGGGTGATGAATTTATCGTGGTGATAGGCTATGTCCGATGCGTAGTATGTCGGGATTCCGTTCGCCCTGATGAGTACTCGGTCCTTGTCGTCGCCGATGGTGTCTCCTGTCCTGAACCAGAGTGCCCCGTCCTGTTCGTAGGCATACCCTGAAGATTTCAGCTCCTCCATTGCGGATTTCACGAGGCCGTTCTTGTGCAGGTAACCCTCAGGGAAAAACTCGTCAAAGCTCACACGGAAATCCTCAAGATCGGACTTTATGCCGTTCATGATTCTCTGTGCTGCGTATGTCTTGAAGTACTCCAGACTCTCAGCGTCAGGGACATCCAGAAATTTTTTGCCCTCCACGTCTATAACTTCCTGCGCCAAATCGTAGATATATGCTCCCTTGTAGCCATTCTCCGGAAAATCTGACTCTTGACCCAGAATCTCGAAATACCTCGCCCGCGTTGACCTGCCCAGAGTCTCGATCTGCAAGCCCGAATCATTCACGTAATACTCTCTCTGCACATCCCAGCCCGTGAACTTCAGGATTCTCGCTACTGAGTCCCCAACGGCTGCACCTCTTCCGTGACCGATATGCAGGGGACCCGTAGGATTCGCGCTCACGAACTCGACCTGTACCCTGCGATTCTTGCCGGTGTCCACTGCGCCATAAGAGCCTCCCTGAATCAGCACATCACTCACAGCCTGAGCGTAGAATTTCCCCGACAGAAACACATTCAGGAATCCCGGGCCGGCAATTTCTGTCTTGGTGATGACTTCGCAGGACTCCAGTGCTTGCGCGATTCGTTCGGCTATGTCTCTGGGCTTGGCCTTGAGGGTTTTGGCGAGACGCATTGCTATGTTTGCGGCACGGTCTCCATGTCCTTCGTGCTTGGGACGCTCAAACTCTGCGGGCATGTCCTCGACTCCGAGCGCTTTCACTGCACTGTTCAGAGCCTCATTCAGATTCACAACTGCTGTATTTTCTCCGTTCATGATTATCATTCCTTTTCACCTGACTGGTATTTGACGCGCAGAGAACAGCCGCCATTGATCCAGATGCCTCCGCAATAATGACATGTTCCCTGACGTTACGCTCGGCATATTCAGCTCAAACCGTGACTCTGCTATGAGCCTGTGCCTGCGGTTAGTGTACGACTCCGAGTAATTTATCTTGTCTGGATTCTTGGCCACCTTTCCGGAAACTAGGGCTTGTGATGCATTCTTCGGGAAACCCAGCGTAATATTCTGATCCACTATGAACGGAAATGCTACCTCAACGGGCGGCTCATACCCTCCGAGTTTGCGCATAGCTACCGGCTCAAAGAATGGCAGTATCGCCAGCACTCCCCTTCCTGTTCCGCCAATGCCGGGCTTGTTCTCAAGGGTAAACGTGATTTCCGGAGTCCCCTTGCTGCTGGAATACTTCACATCCTTGTAGTTCGTGAGTCCCGGAAACAGTGAGAGTATTGCTCCGCGCGCTGTGCCGTCTGTGGGATTATTGCCCAGCATCAACGCTCCCCATGCTCCCCGAAGAATCACCCTGACCGTCCCGCTGAGTGAGCCGTGTTCGTTCAGCCGCAGGTCCATAATCGTGCTTAGGCGGTTTTCGCTGGGTTTTGACGATGGTATACGCCGAGAAAACACTCTGCCCTCGTTCGTGACTCCGAAGATTTTCGCTCCGGCCAGTAATTTCGGGTCAGTCATGTCGTGAAACTTTATGCCCTTCACGCCCTGAACCTCAAGCACCGGATTCGTGAACATCCCCGCACACAACGGAGTGTTATCGTCCGGCTCAAACGGTATACGCCAGTTCACGGACGAGTCTACTTTCTGGGAGGCCAGCCACGATTTTGCGGCCAGTACTTTTTCCGAACGGGTCAATGCTCCGGATTTGGGGAGCTTTCTGGGGAATCCTTCTGCTAGTTCGATTTCGGGCTGACTCTTCAACCATGCTATCATCTGCGTAACTCCGTCAGCCTTCGAGCGTTTGAAGCCTCCCATTGCGTCAGAGTCTGGTGCGATATTCCCGAATGCCTCGATGTCCTTCACGACGGCTAATGCTCCCGAAGTACCCTGCCTTGTGCTGAAGACTACTCCGGATTTCTGGACTCTCGCCAGTTCTCCCGAAGACACATACGGCTCAACGTTGATGCTTCTCCACCTGTATAGCGTCTCTCCTGTGAGCTTCTCCGTCTCTGGAGCTGTGGGTGCGGGAAATGTCCGGTACGCAATTTTCTGCGGGGAATGCACCTCAACGATCGACTCCCACACGCGTAAATCCTCCTGAAACCAGCACAACCCTTCCACGCTCAAGTTTGAGGGCAGGTGTTCCTTCCACGAAACGACAAGTATAAACGTCTCAGGCAGTCCCACGAAATTCACCCTGATGATTCCGGAGTCAGCATCCTCAACGGGAGCAATAGTGCCGATTCCTGCGAGGCTGTTGAAGTCGTACACACTGGCCTCGAGAATCTCCGCGCTGCCGCCTGAAGGGATAGGGATATTCCAGTTCAGCCACTTGCCGCCCAAACCGCGACGGCCAAGAATCACGTACAGCCTCGTTACTTCCATTCCGCCGGAGTCCGAACGCGAGATCACTGCATGTTTCAGCCACACAATGCCCAACGCTTCGGGATACGTAACGAAATCCGGATTAACCTGCTTCATGCTGGAGAGGTCATACTCAGGTTCTGGAGTCTGTCCGAGCTGCCCAAGCCTGAATCTCCCTGAAGGCTTCACATACGCGGGGAGTATTCCGGACATGTTCATATCGTCGACCTTGCGAATATTGAGCTTCGAGCTGTCCATGAGGTCATCAGCAAAAACAGGACTCACGAACAGCAACAACACTATCGCTAAAAACTTACGCACCACAATTTACAGCCCCCTTCCGTGACAGTACTTGTACTTTTTCCCAGAGCCGCAAGGACACGGATCATTACGCCCAACCTTCGCAACTTTCTTCACGGGTTCACGGTGTGCAGGTTCACCAGAAACATTTGTGTGCATCTCCGGACGCTCAAGGGTCATTCTGCGTTCAGTCTTTGCTCTCTCCGTCATGACACGAATCCTGAAAATCTGCTCCGTAAACGTATCTTTGACGCGCTCCATCATCTCAGTGAACAGGTTATAGCTCTCGAACTGGTACTCTATTAACGGATCTTTCTGGCCTATAGCTCTGAGGCCTATTCCCCGCCGGAGTTCGTCCATGCCTAAAAGGTGCTGCCTCCATGCAGAGTCTAACGTGTTCAGCAGGATGTGCCGCACTATTGTTCCTGCAATGGGATTCTCTGCGTTGAGCTCCGCGATTTTGGAGTCGTAACGGGATTTCACGCCGTCAAGTATCTCTTCGCGCATACCCTCCATGTCGAGGCGAGTATCTACCTGCGCAATTTTGCCCTCTGCTCCAGCACCGAACAATGCCCGTAATCTCGCAGCTGCCCTGTCCGCTTCAGGCTCTCCGCTCTCCGGAAAATACCGGTCAAGAATCCCATTCACTACGCCGTGAACTACATCCCATCCGTATTGGGGCATATCGTCCTCCGGAGTCGTGAGTATGTCCGCGCGTTCGGAGTATATTGCTTCTCTCTGCTGGTTCATGACGTTGTCGTAGGCGAGTAATTGCTTGCGGATGTCGAAATGCATTTCCTCGACTTTCTTCTGTGAGTTCTCGATGATCTTGCTCAACATTGGGGACTCTATGGCTTCTCCGTCCTTGAGGCCTAATTTCCCCATGAGTGGCTGTATTCTGTCAGAGCCAAACAACCGCAACAAGTTATCCTCAAGCGACAAGTAGAACCGTGAGCTTCCGGGGTCTCCCTGTCTTCCTGAACGTCCGCGCAGCTGGTTGTCGATTCTGCGTGACTCGTGTCGTTCCGTGCCTATTATTGCGAGTCCACCGAGTGAGGCGACTTTGTCGTGTTCCTCCTGAGTGGCTGGGTTTCCTCCGAGCATAATATCCGTGCCGCGTCCTGCCATGTTCGTAGCGACAGTAACAGCTCCTTCACGTCCTGCCTGCGCGACTATTTCGGCTTCCTTCTCGTGATACTTTGCGTTGAGTACGTTGTGAGGGATTCTGCGGGCCTTGAGGAGTTTGCTCACGCGTTCGGAGTTCTCGATTGACGTAGTGCCGACAAGTACGGGCTGGCCTTTCTTGTGCATCTCCTCCACTTCGTCAGCAACGGCCTTGAACTTTTCGTGTTCGGTCGCGTAAATCACATCTGGGTTATCCGTGCGAATCATGGGCATGTGTGTAGGGATGCTCACGACCTGCAGGCCGTAGATCTCCTTGAACTCTTCGGCTTCTGTAGCTGCTGTACCGGTCATTCCGGCTAATTTCCTGTACATCCTGAAGTAATTTTGCAGGGTTATGGTTGCGAGAGTCTGGCTTTCACGTCCGACCTTAACGCGCTCTTTTGCCTCGATAGCCTGATGGAGTCCGTCAGAGTATCTCCGTCCGATCATGAGCCTTCCGGTAAACTCGTCAACTATGATTACTTCTCCGTCCTTCACGACATAGTCAGTATCACGCTTGTAAAGTCTGTGAGCCTTGAGAGCCTGCACTATCCTGTGAGCGAGTTCCGAGTGTGCTGCGTCAGAAAATAATCCTGGCATTTTGAGGTAGTCCTCGCATTTCTGTATGCCCTGCTCCGTGAGGGAGATACTGCGCTCCTTTTCGTCCTTCTCGTAGTCCGGGCCTTCGGTGAGGGTGCGTGCGGCGTTGTCGGCCTTGACGTAGAGATCTGCGTCGTCGTCGCTTGGTCCGGAGATGATGAGGGGAGTGCGGGCTTCGTCGATGAGAATCGAGTCCACTTCGTCAACAATGCAGTAGTTGTGTCCGCGCTGAACCATTTCGCTTGGGTGCATGACCATGTTATCGCGGAGGTAGTCGAACCCAAATTCTGAGTTAGTGCCGTAAGTGATGTCGGCTTGATACGCGGCGATGCGTTCTTCAGGGGGCATGTAGGGGTAAATCACTCCGACAGTGAGGCCAAGAAATTCGTAGATGGGCTTCATCCATTCGGAGTCACGTTTTGCGAGGTAGTCATTCACCGTGACGAGGTGTACGCCTTCGCCCTTCATGGCGTTGAGTACGACTGCGAGGGTAGCCACTAGAGTTTTGCCTTCGCCGGTCTTCATCTCTGCGATTCTGCCGTCATTGAGTGCCATGCCTCCGACAAGCTGAACGTCATAGTGCCGGAGTCCGATGGTTCTGCTGCTGACTTCGCGGACGATGGCGAACACTTCGGGCATGACGTCGTCGAGGTCTGCGGGAGTTTCTTCGTCCTGAACCTGAGCCTTGAGGTCGAGGAAGCGGGCTTTGAGTTGTTCGTCAGACATGTTGTGAATGTCCTGAGAGTAGCTGTTGATTATGTCTGTCAGTCCTGAGTAATGCTTTAAGGCTCTGTCATTAGGATCAAGACCGAGTAATTTTTTTACGCTGTCAAATAACATGTTATCTCCTGAAATATTGAAATTGTATGAAAGATTATCATGAATTGATTCTAGGTACAACGCAAAAAGGTATGAGTCCTGCAGATTTTGCGTATGCGTATGGTTGAATATTTTTCAGGCGAGGCATTCCGCGTTTGGATGGGGTGCTTCAGGGAGTATCTCCTCCTGACGTTGAGAAAGGGGGTGATGCGCATGAAATGGCTGAACCTCATAATAAAAATACTGCATATTATGGCCGTTGTTGGCACATATGCCGCAGTATTTGAATTAATCCTCACAGCGATTCGTGCTGTGTTATCCTTCTTGGGATACTAGGTTGTAACTTAGTTGCTTGAGCGGGATCGCACAATCTCGTTCAGGCAGTCCCCATTAACCGCAGAGCTCCGACTTCTTACCTCGCCTTCGGAGGTCTGCAATTATTATATCACCTGTTTATGCTAGCAAGCTATGGTTACGTCAGCAAGCTATGCTTACACAAGAGCTACCCTGTTTTCGTAGATAGCTCCTCCAGCCTGACCGCAGGACATATGCAATACTTCCCGCCCTCAGCTTTCGACTTCTTGGCCGCCGCAGCCATACCCGCAGCTTTCTCCTCACCGAAAAACTTCCTGCCTGCCTCAGACTCGCAAAGCCCGATAAGCTCGTCAATAGTACAGCCTCTTCAGAAAGCACCTTCACTAACGCGTCCGCACTAGCCTTATCCTGCTTCTTGAGGTATGCTTCTGCCGCAGACTTCACCGGCGCACACACCGACGGAGCCGCAATTAGTTCGTTGACCTTCGCAATAATTTCCTGTTTCGTCATTCACAAAACCTCCTTAAATTTTCCATAGCATTATCGCCTAAGCCTTATTTACTTCATGCGCTTGTTGAGTATCTACATTTTTGGTAAAACAGAAATACTCACCGTAAAAAATATTATACTTGAACGCACCACATATCCATATACACGAACGCACTACAGCATGGCCGGCAACACTAAACGCTTCACCGCATCATATACACGAACACATTACTAACACCTTCGATAAAGTCATCCCGAAAAATTTCGTAATCTCTTACCACAAAAATTACTTATTCTGTGATAAGTATCTTTAGAAAATATTTCATGGGGAAGGATATTTTTCATGACTATCAAAATCGGAGTTATAGGCGTTGGACATTTAGGACAGCACCACGCAAGAATATACACTGAACTTCTCGACGCTCAACTCGTGGGCGTTGCAGACAGCGACATCTCCCGCGCACAGTTCATAGGCGACCACTTGGGAGTCCCTGCATACGGCTCACTTGAGGAACTCATCCGCAGAAAGTCTCCCGACGCAATCTCTGTAGTTGTCCCGACCAGCCAGCACTACATCATCGCAAAAATGGCTCTGGAGTCCGGAATACATACCCTCGTCGAAAAACCCGTCACCATCCGTCCGGAAGAGGCCGGCGAACTCCTAGACATTGCCGACAGGAAAAACTTAGTCCTTCAGGTTGGACACATCGAGCGGTTCAACAGTGCCATACGCTACATTTCGGGCATACAGTGCAAACCTGTATACTTAGACTCACGCAGGACTTGCCCATTCACCGGCAGGATTAACGACGTAGGTGTGGTACTTGACCTTATGATTCACGATATAGATATAGTTATGTCGCTGGTGAACTCTCCGATTACCAGAATCGCCGCGACTGGAGCGTGTGTCTTCACGGACTACGAGGACATTGCTGATGCGCAGATCACTTTCGCGAACGGAGTGTTGGCCCATATTCTCGTGAGCAGGTGCGCGGAGAAAAAGTGCAGGCAGCTCGAGATAGTCGAACGCGAAAGGCAGATCACCATCAACTACGAACAGCAGACGGTGCAGATTTCTCGGTGTGTGAACAACGCAGACGGCCAAGTGGAGATTCGGGAGACTCCTGTGTTCCCGAAGAGTGAGCCGCTGAAACTGGAGCTTGCGGATTTCGTGAGGTGCGTGAAGGAAAAGGGCAAGCCCATAGTTGGAGGCAGTGAGGGCAAGAGAGCATTGGAGGTAGCTGTGGAGATTCTGAGGCAGATACACGAGGAGAACGCCCAGAAAATCAGAAAAGTCTGCTAAATGCTTAATCGATAAGTCTGCAATATAAATGTATTACTTCGAAGCAGGGGCATCATGCAAAATTGTGGTGTCCCTGTTATTTTTTGCTCATGTGTGTAGTGAAAAAAATCGCGATTCTAATTCATTAAGCACACTGCATAAATATAATACTCATCGTGATTCATGAGGTGTAAATGTAGTTGTAAATGTAGTTGTAAAATCGTGTCTTATGCCTGAGATTGCAAGGTGTTATGCGTATTTTAGCAGGAGTATAAATTTCTGGCGATGGTGATGAACTCACGCGCATATGATGATACGTAGCTTCCCTTCCTGTACGCAGCAACAAAGTCGCTCATCACACGGCCTTCACCGAAACTGTACGTGTCTATTTCGGGTTTCGGGGAGTGCCACCGCAGATGTGACTCGAACACAAACGATACCCCCCAGCCCAATTCTGTGAGTGAGATTACTGCGGGCATGTTGTTAGTGGTGATGGCGTTGGTGAGGTCTATACCGGATTTGCTTAACCAGTAGCGGGAAATCTGTCCGGTTCTCTGCTCAGGACTCAGGAGAATCAGCCTCTCACTCTTCAGCACAGACAGTTCTACGTGTCCGTTCCCATCCGAAAAATTCGCCGAGCTTTTTACGGGATGGCCTCTGCATACACACAGGCGCAATTCTTCACGGGCTAAGGTCTCGTACTCAATATGCGGGTTGGGCTTGTATGGCTTGCTGTAGAATGCCAGATCAGTATCTCCGTCAAGCAGTCTGGTATCGATCGCGGCACTCGTCCCCTCGAAAATATTCACCTTCACGTTGGGATATTTTGCGTTGAATTCCGGAAGAGTTTTCGGGAGCATGTAGGCACACCGCATGTTAGGCAGGCCGATGTTCAGCACACCGATATTGCGCTTGATGATGTCTGCGAGTTCGGAGTCTAGGCTGGCTTTTGTGTCAAGTATGGTGCGGGCGTATTCTAGGTAGCGTTGTCCAGCGTAAGTGGGGATGTATTTTCTGTCAACCCTGTCGAACAGTCGCAGCCCTAAATCTTCCTCGATGGTCTGTAGAAATTTGCTGAGTGCAGGCTGACTTATTGGGATAGCTTCTGCGGCTTTGGTGATGTTCTGATATTTTGCTATGGCTGTTATGTACGATAAATCCCTGAAATCCATAAATACCCCTCCTGAGTTATTACTGCCGGTTATTGTGTTTATGAGTAAACGATATTTCACATTATAGTTTATCGATAGTATTCTTTGCACATCACAAATTTTTCCACACACAAATTCATACACATTGGAGGGTCAAAACAATGACAGCCGTTAAGAAGCTGCCCGTTACTATTATGCGCGGCGGCACCAGCAAAGGAGTCTACATCCTCGAAGACGACATGCCTGCTAACCATGACGAATGGGAACCCCTGTTACTCCGCCTCATGGGCAGTCCAGACGCAAAGCAGATCGACGGACTCGGAGGCTCCTACTCAGTAACTAGCAAGGTCGCCATCATCAAGAAGTCCGCAAATCCCGACGCAGATGTTGACTACACGTTCGCACAGGTCAGCGTGGACAAGCCCCTCGTCAGCTACAAAGGCAACTGCGGAAATATCTCCTCAGGTGTCGGACCGTTCGCCATCGAGAAAGGACTCGTTGACGCAAAAGACGGAATGACCACCGTACGAATCTTCAACACCAACACCAACAAGATCATCGCTGCTGACGTGAAGACCCCCGGCGGAGTCGTGGAGTACTCTGGAGATTTTGCGATAGCCGGCGTTCCCGGGACAGCCTCGCCCGTAAAGCTCAAGTTCGTGAATCCTGCAGGCACTCTCGGAAAAGGCCTATTGCCCACCGGAAACGTTGTAGACACTCTTGACGTACCCGGCTTCGGAAAAGTTCAGGTGTCCATTATTGACGCGGCCAACCCGTTAGTGTTCGCGAAGGCAAAGGATCTTGGCCTCACCGGAAAAGAACTTCCTGACGAAATCAACGGCAATCCTGAGACTCTGGACCTGCTGGAAAAAGTAAGAGGTCTAGCTGCGCAAAAGCTAAACCTCATTGACGACTACAAACGTTCAGCTTGGGACACACCTGGAATCCCGAAAATGACATTTGTCGCCGCACCTGAAGATTATACGGCATCGGACGGCAGGGCTATAGCTCAGAAAGATATAGATCTGCTCTCACGTATGATGTCCATGCAGAAGGCTCACCCCTCGTACGCAATGACCGGAGCAATGTGTACAGCAGCAGCAGCAGTTACGCCGGGCTCGATCGTGAATCAGGTACTCGCGCCAAACGCAGACACGCAATTTATCCGTATAGGCCACGCCGCAGGAATACTTGAGTGCGGTGCTGACTTCACCATTCCGGCCGGAAGCACTGTACCGGAAATTAAGGACACATTCGGATTCAGGACTGCAAACTTGCTCATGGAAGGCATTGCAACAATAAGGAGGTAGTAAGATATGTTACAGGAGTATTTACCGATAATTTCGCTCGTAGTTCTGGCTGTAGTAGTAGCAATAGGTTTCATCAAGAAAATCAACTTGGGATTCTTCGCACTGGGAGCAGCTTTTGTGTTGGGGACTGTAGGAGGAATGAAGGCCTCACAGATTACAGCGGGCTTCAGTTCGTCAATGTTCGTGACTCTTGTGGGAGTTACGTTTATGTTCGGAATGGCCAGCCAGAACGGAACACTTGAGCTATTCTCGAAGAAGGTTGTTGCACTTGTGGGAAAACGTACGGTGCTGATACCGATATTGATGTTTGTGCTGTCGGCGTTCATCTCAGCGATCGGACCGGGGCATATTGCAGCAGGAATCTTGATGACGACATTCGCAATGTATCTAGCTTTCGAGATGGACATTAACCCTATGGCTACGTCCCTGTACGCGAAACTAGGTGCTAATGCAGGGTGTGCGTCCACACTCTCAATCACTGGAATACTCGCAGCACAGCTCTCGAATCCGATGGGATATTCTGGATTTGGGCTGCACTTGTTCTTGTCGACTCTGCTATCTGGGTTTGTGTTTACGCTTGTGGTGTATATCCTGTACAAGGGCTATGCGGTGAAGGCGGATAACCCGCTGAAGTGGTCAGAGATTCCGAAGTTCAACCGTGAGCAGAGAATCACAGTAGCAGTAATCGTAGTAGTAGTGATTTGCTGCATAGGGTTCAAGCTGGATACTGGACTGTTTGCGTTTTTAGCGGCGAGTGTACTGATTCTGACGGGGTGTGCTGACGAAAAGAAGGCCATCAAGGGAATCCCTTGGGGAACGTTGGTGTTCATTTGCGGAGTCGGTGCATTGGTGAACGTCATCAACAAGCTCGGCGGGATAAAATTAGTGTCGGATTACCTTTCTACGCTGATGACTACGAATACTGCAGTACCGATCATGTCGGCAACTTCGGGAATACTTTCGTGGGTGAGTTCGACAACCGGAGTGGTGATGCCTGCACTGCTGCCGATAGCGCATAATGTGGCGCAGACGTTTGGCGTGAGCTATGTGGAGCTGATGTCTGCGATAATAGCAACGTCGTTTGCTGCGGCGATTAGCCCGTTGTCGACAGGAGGAGCAATCATAATGTCGTCATACAGTGCAAGCAAGGAGACCACTACGGAAGAGATGAATAACATGTTCAAGACTCTTTTCCTGCTGAGTGTGGCGAATGTGTTGATAAACGTGTTGATGTCGTGGCTGGGAGTGTTTAACTTGGGGCATTTGTTCTACTAGAGAATACGTGTGATTGGGTATAACGATTTTTTCCCTCTGGCTGATGAGGCTGGGGGGAAATTTTTTGTGTGAGTGAGTAACACACGGCGGAGTGTTGGTTGTCACTGCACGTCAAGGGCTTACTGCACATCTGCACATCAAGAGCTGAATACGCATCAAGGCTGTCACTTCACATTAAGGTATCACTACTACACATCAAGAACGCATTTATAGCCTGAGAGAGTATCTACTTCGCAAACCCAAGCAGAGTATGCAGCGATAACTATAACAGCAGATAAACGGGCATGAAAAAAGGCAAGGTGTGCTATAATACTTTTAATCAGGTTTTTATTTAGCACATGGCGAGTCAAATCGTATCCCGTCTTCCTTGTCTTATGCACTCAATTATACCATAAGCATAAAGGGAGGCGGTCATGTGTATTATCTATTTTCGCCTCGTAAC
>JAFTBT010000011.1 GCA_017455085.1 Synergistaceae bacterium | reverse complement strand
TTCTGTATAAATCTGCGTATCATGTTTATGTGTCAGCCTCCTTTGCTATTCAGTCGCAGCCATAGCCACACGAAGTTTTTCGCCCATCATGAGCATTCCGAACTCCTCAGCCGGACTCGATGCTGGCAGTATTCCGGCAATCTCTCCCTTGTCGACAATCGCAACCCTGTCACACACGCTGCGTAACTCCTCAAGTTCCGAGCTGGTGATGATGATCGTAGTACCGTTTTCCTTGTTGTACTGCTTGATGGTGTCGAGTACGAGTGCTTTTGCGCCGACATCGATTCCGCGTGTGGGTTCGCATATGAGCAAAATATTCGGCCTCAATACAAACGCTTTCGCTAAACACACTTTCTGCTGGTTTCCTCCGGAAAGCTCGCCAGCTTTTTGTTTTGGGCCGGTGCACTTGATGCTGAGGGACTCGATGAATTTTCTGGTCTCTTTCGCCATAGCATGCTCATTCCGGACTTGGAAGATGTAGGGGATTCCCAGCAAGAACCTTCCCTGTGTCTGCATGGCTGTAAATGTGATGTTCCAGTCAAGAGGCTCATCAAGCAATAACCCGACTCCTCGTCTGTCCTCGCTCACGAAAGCCATCTTGCGGCCAAGTGCTGCACGTGGTTTGTTGAGGGTCAACGTTTTCCCGAACAGCCTCACCCTTCCGCCTGCGGGGTACAAGCCCATGATTCCGTTAGGGATTCCGAGCTTGCCGTGTCCAGCGAGTCCGCCTATGCCGAAAATTTCACCCTTCTTCACCTCGAACGAAACATCACGCACAGTTTCTCCGGGCATGTCCACCCACAAATGATCGACCTTGAGCGCGGGCTTGGGCTTCTTTTTCTTCTTGGGAGGGTTCAGAGTGTCATCAACGCTCTTTTCCTCGATGAGGTTCAGCGACATTTCTGGGGTGTCTTCGGGTTTGCGGGTGTCCTCACGTCCAACCATAAGGGCGGCAATTTCGCGCGTGGAGAGATTCTCTGCGGGAAGGTCAGTGATGAGTTTTCCGTCCCTGAGTACGATTACTCTGCTGCAAAGTTCCTTGACCTCGCTTAGTCTGTGGGAGATGAACACTATTGCGATTCCCTGACGTGCCAACTTCTTGAGAGCTATCAACAAAATTTCTGCTTCCTGTTCCGTCAACACTGCGGTCGGCTCATCCAGAAACAACAGGCGGGTATTTTTGCGGTCGATCTCGCGTGCTATCTCTATGAACTGTTTGTAGCCTACGGGCATTTCACTGACGACCATATCGGGGCTGATGTTTACGCCTAAGGTGTTGAGGGCTGCACTTGCTCTCTGCTCCATGCTCCTGCGGTCAAGAGTCGATACTCTGCTGCTGAACACGTAGCTCAACACAGAGCCGTTAATGTCCTCGCGGTTAAGGAGTATGTTTTCTGTGGCGGTGAACCCGGGAATCAGAGAGAACTCCTGATGCACCATGCCGATACCTTTTGCGAGTGCCTGATTCGGTGAGGAGAACTGTACGCGTTTTCCGTCGACTATGATGTTTCCTTCGTAGCCTCCTGTTGATGCGATCACTGGCATTCCGAAGAGTATGTTTAGGAGTGTGGATTTACCTGCGCCGTTTTCCCCGACAAGGCCGATGATTTCTCCGGGCTGTATGCTGAAGGATATATCAGTGAGGACTCTGTTGCCGTAAAACTCTTTGCCGATGTGTTCAAGCTCTAATAATGGTGTATTACTGTCCAACTAAATCACCTCTCATAATACGAAAAAGGGGAATGCGGATAGATTCCTGACACTCCCCATGAAACTGCATGATTATCGTGTTAAGGGCTGACTATTTTGCTGGGGGAGTCATGCGGATGCTGAAGTACTTTTCCGGGATCTCCACCTCAGCGAGTCCAAGATAGCCCTTGCCCAGCACGTAAGTATCCTGACGCAGCAACACGAACTTGGTATTTTTCACGCCGGTAGCCGCCTCAATGAAATAGCTTCCGCCCCAGTGTGCGCCCGGGCAAAATTCATCATATGCTGCCCTCATGTCGCGGAGAGCTTTTGCGCTGCCGAGATATGAGTCGTCCTTGTCGTAGCCGTTCTCGATGTAGCGTTTTCCGAACTCGGCCAATGCTGCAGTGGTGGTATAGCCCCAAGAATACGCCCAAGTACCCATTCTTCCGCCGCCTCCAGCGTCAACAACAGCCTTCTCGAGCTTCTTGAGGATAGCGGGCCAGTCTCCATTCTCTGCTGTGAAGTCGATACCCAACGCGCCGGGATAACCCATCAACGGCGAAGGCAAATCCGCCTCAACGAAATAGCCTCCGAGTCTCGCAACCTGACGAAGCAATGGCTCAGTGTGTCCGTCATTGGTGCAGAAAAATGCCGCGTCCTTGCCGTATTTCTCGATCCACGCGGGCATGTTCTCAAGGATATACTGCTGTGCTCCGGCCATACCCACGTCGCTTGTGGGGTCTGGTGCAGTCTCGAAAACGAACTTGATACCGAGATCTTTGCAGGCTTCCTCCATGATTGCGCGACGAAGGCCAAGAGTCTCATAGCTCATGTGACGAGGGAAGGAGATATGCACGAAAGTCTTCGCACCCATTTTCTGAGCACCGAGCGGAATCGTGTAGCCGCGTCCGATGTGGTCTGTGTGTGTGGCAACATGAGCAGATTCGGTGATGACGCCGGGGTCTTCGTGGGGTTCGCCAGCGAGCAGGAGAATATCGGGCCGTCTCTCACGTACACGCCTGAAGCCTTCTGCTGTGCCTGGTACTGCCTGATTCACAACGATAACCTTCATCAAGGGGTCATCAGCGAGGCCGACGATCTGGCTTATTGTGGTCTCCTGTTCTGACGGGAAATTGTCGGGGTATGTTACGTGGGTGATCATGCCGCCGTCTTTTGTGTCGCCGTACATTTTGATCATGAGTTCCGCGCCTCTGAGGTCGTCTTCAGACTGTGAGACTGTGCCGGTCATGATACCGATGTGGAATTTGGCTGGTTCTGCTGCGAAAGCTCCGGAGAGTAGTGCGCAGACGAGCATAACTGATAAAGCGAGTTTCAGCTTCATGAAAAGAATCCTCCTTTAGGAAATATTTGGGATGGGAATAATTATAGCAGTTGTTGAAAAATTTTAGCCTTTCACGTGATTAGAGAGTATTCGCCCCGTACGTAGTGAGAGAGTGTTCGCCCCGTACGTAGTGAGAGAGTGTTCACCCCTTCACGTGATTCACAAGCTCCAAGAAATTATTCACTACTTGATAATCTACTCCCCCGTCGCTCACTGCCACAAAGTGTCTCTGCGCACAAACTATCTTGGCCTGCTCTATGGGCTTGATCTGCATCTGACTCATCGCTCCCTTCGTCTCTGCTATCAAGTACATATGCTCAACACTGCCATCACCGCGCCAAATTATCGCCCAATCAGGGTTATATTTTCCCAGCGGAGTATCTATGCAAAACTCTCTCGGAAGTTTCGCGTACAGTTCAACGTCTTCACTAACATCAAGACTCTCTGCAAAATCCTTCTCCGTTTTCGAGTCGCATTCCACAGCGTCATACAGAGATTTCTTCAGGCCGTTTAGCAATTTCTCGTCATCCCTTCCAGCAAATTCCGCGTCAGTGAATATCTCCGTGCCGTACGCGTCCTCAAGCACGTTATAGCTTATGTGCTGAACTACAATACTTCCCTTCGCCTCGTTGATGAGCTGTGCCGTCCTCGCAATGAACATCTCAGGATTCACCGCAAACATACTCAGCTTTTCCGGAGCAATGCCCTTCAGAATCTTGATGACCATTTCCCGCGTCAAACCCGTCATCCCCGAAAGACTCCCCGCAACGTCAAACTTCACCCTTCCGCCGGTCGACTCTATATCCTGAAACTTAGTGCTGTACAGCGTGAAGGTCTGCCCGTCATCTTCGGAGAGTCCCCCCCGCTCAACAACAAAGCTGCTACCTGCAACATTCAAGTGTGCATTGAGATCTGCCGCTGCCCTCTTCACGAGTTCACTGTCATCAAACGCAGTAGAGTACACAGTGCGATGCTTTATCATGTCCCACATGCCCAAAAATGCAGGCATCTTCAGCTTTTCGCGGTCTAGAGTGATTCTTGGGGGCTGCTTGCGTCCGTCCGCTATCCTTATGCTGTCGGGGCTGTACACAGAGTCAAGCACACGTATAACTTCGTCAGGATACTCAAGCGTTCCGTTCTTGCGGTCAGTGTAGTATTTCTCCGTCAGTGTCCCGTTACTGATATAGTCGTCCTTGATGAGTCGCTCATATGTCATCTGCGCAGAATCATCCTTCCCGAAAAGTTCAGGCGTAATCTTCTTAGGCCTAAAGCTCAACGACTCCGCTATCTCCCGCTGAAGTCCCGAAGCAAATTCCGCATAGCTCTCATTCGCTATCACAGTCAGCTCGTTCACGTCAAGGCTCTCATTGCCGGCGCGTTCACCCTCCTGATTCACACACAGCCGCAAACCTCTTCCGACTTCCTGCCGTCTGCGGATCTCTCCTTTCGTGTTCCTGAGCGCGCATATCTGGAAAACGTTCGGATTGTCCCAGCCCTCACGCAGTGCCGAGTGCGAAAATATGAACCTCACAGGCTCACCCAGACTCAGCAGCCGCTCTTTGTCCTTCATGATCAAGTCATACGCGCTCACGTCATCGGCGGTGTCCTCATTGCGTTTGGTCTTGCTGTCAGTCATGCGGTTATGTTTGTCCACCGAGAAATACCCAGCGTGAGTCTCTTCTGCTCTAATTCCGTCAAGATACTTTGCGTACTCCTCATTGCCGAATCCGTGATGAAGCTCATTCACCGCCTCGCTGTACTCCTCCTCGAAAATCTTTGCGTATGCTCCGAGTTGTGCTTGGCCGTCAGAGTCATACAGCCTGTATTTTGCGACCTCGTCAATGAAGAACAACGACAGCACTTTTATTCCCCGCCGGTATAGCTGCTGCTCCTTCTCAAGGTGCACCCTTATGGTCTCACGAATCTGAATCCTGCGCTTCTGTTCCTCCTCGTTTGAGCCGGTCATGTCCCCTTCCGTCAACACAACACCGTTCACAAACTCAACTACTCCGTGCAGGCCGTCAATAGTCTTCACGGTGAATCCGTCCCTGTACTCCTCAAGCCCTCCTGACGCAGTGAACAGGTCAAACCCCTCGTGAACTTTTCGGGTGACTCTCCGTATGCCTCCGGACGAACGCACATCGTACTCCATCCGCGCACACAGGTCATTTTTCGTGCGGACTACCTCCTTGAAATACACATACCCTCCTGACGCTGACGCATTCACTACACGGATTCCGGTAACACGAATCTTCTTGACGAGATTCATCCTGTAGGCATCCACAGCATCAAGCCTGTACACAACGTTGTAGCGTTCTCTTGGCGTGGCGGAATATCTCAGCGTGAACAGCGGAGCAAAATCCTTCAGGCTCTCCCTAGTTTTTGCGCCCTCCACTGACTGCGGTTCGTCAATGATCACTATGGGGCGTAATGCTGCGATTGCGTCAATGGGTCTGTTTGAGCCGAACGAGTCAGTATCCACGTAAATGCGTCTGGTGTCAGCGTCGCGGGAGTTGAAGGCCTGAGAGTTGATGATCATGACTTGCAGGGTATCTTCGGAAGCAAAAGCCCTCAGCCGTGAAGTGTTGGCAGACTCGTAGATGAAGCAGTCGATTTTCTGCCTGTAGTCAACTACAAAATGTTCCTCCGTCATCTGGAAAGTCTTGTAGACTCCCTCACGTATGGCTATGCTCGGAACAACTATCACGAATTTGCTCCAGCCGTACAGCCGGTTAAGCTCGTATATAGTCTTGATGTAGGTGTAAGTTTTGCCTGTGCCTGTCTCCATTTCGACAGTGAGGTTGTATTTTCCCTCCAGTCTCTCCGAAAGCGGCAGAGAGTTTTTCCGCTGAATGTCCCTGATGTTCGCGAGGATAGCTGCGTCAAGAATCTCCAGTGTGCTGTTGCCGTAGACTGTGAACGGTAAAAACCCGCCTTCCTCTGTGTATTCGCCTGCAATGCGTGAAGGCCTGAAGGGCTG
>JAFTBT010000072.1 GCA_017455085.1 Synergistaceae bacterium | reverse complement strand
GCTCCGTACGTATCGGCCAAGTCGCTGTTACCTGAAATCCCGCCTCTATCACCGCTTTCAGCATAGTCTCCCAGCCCGCAGAGCCTCCCTCAGAATCTTTTGCCTCCTTCTGCTTGTACGCATAGTAAATCGTTACAGGGTACTCATCCGTCGCATAACGGTATATGTTCTTCAGTGCCTCCAGCATTCCAGCCTCGAAAAAGTCTCTGGCCTTTTGCTTGCTACCTCCATGACGATATGGATTTGCAACTAGCTCCTCATCCTTAGGCACAAGCACCCTCCTGAAAAGTTCAGGATACACATCACGCAGATTCCGCCTCATCCATATGTAGAAGTAATCCGATAAATCCGCGTACCCTATATTGTCGTAATACGGCGGGTCTGTGGACACAATCATATTCTTCACTGAAGGGGCCAACTCCTGCGCATCATGCTGCTCTGCCGTGCCTTGAGGGCCTGCCGGTAATTGCTCCAGAACGTCAACAATCCAGCCGAGCATACTGTCAAAACACCCTGAAGATTTACAGAACGGATTACCCTCCGCATAGTCCCATATCATAGGAATAGCCTGCCTTGTGAAAGTGTGTCCGATTAATTCTCCTGACGTTTCCCACGAGCAAAGAGTAGAGTGATAATCCGTCAGCTTGTCCACCGCAAGCGCAAGATACATACTCACATCCTCCGCATACCCCTTCGCGTCGGACTCACTCATTCCCGCACGCAGAGCATCACGCCGAACTTCCTCCTGCACTTCCGGCAAAAGGTCGCTAAAGGTCGTCAGCATGGTTAGCTGCCTGTTCGTGAAGAGGTCTGCGAAATTCGGAAGCCCATAAAGTCGCGGGCTGAAGTGGTGTTCATCCGGCATTTCTGCGTCAGGGAAGTCTTCCGGTCTTGGGACATCTGCGGCCTGCACGTGTTCAGGTGTTGCGGAAAGATACAGCCTTCCTCGTTCGCCCTCAGCCACAACAGCGAGCAAGACTCTTCCGTCCTCGTGAGCCGAGAATTTTTCGTGAAGGTAGTCGTTGCTGACGGAGGCACCGCACGCCGAACAGATAAATTTTCCCTTGCCGATCTTGGGTGATTCTGGTTCGGGTTCATCGTTTGCGAGGTGTTTTACGGTGTAGGTGATTGCTGAGCCGTCAAAGTGAGGTACTACGCAAAATTTGCGGTCTTTCTTTGTGGAGAGCATGAATGACGACACGAGGGGCATATGGCATTTGCAGTTGGGGTTAGGGCATTTGACGGTGCGCGCCCAGAGCCACGCGATGACTGTAGCGTCTCCGTCCTGTGTGTGGATTTTGGGGTATAAGTGTCCGATTTGTGCGAGGGCTTTTTGCTTGAGGAGTTGGCCGTAGTGTTTCACGTCATCAGCGAACTCCGAGAGGCCTTCAGGAGTGATGAGGGCTTTTTCCTGAATCTGTGTGTCTGGGTGAACGTGGTGCTTGCCTGCGACTTTTGGGGGTATCTCGATCATGGCCTTGTTGAGCATGACGGCGATGGGGTTGAGGTCGTGAGCGTGTGCAGTGAGTCCGAGACGTTGTGCTTCGAGGGGGATAGAGCCTCCTCCGGCGAAGGGGTCGAGGAATTCTGGGAGGGGCTGAGGGAGTTTTGCGAGTTCAGCTTTTGCGGCTTTGAGGGTGTCGGGGTTGACGACGTGGTGCTTGTCCCACTCAACGAGTTTTGCGAGGATGGAGTGGAGGCGTTGGCGGTCGGAGTCGTTGCCGGGGTCGTCGACGAGGGAGGCCCAGAGTACTGCGCGGGTTGTGGCGATGGGTTTACGTGACCACCAGAGGTGAAGGGTTGAGGGGTTTGCTCGGCGGATGGATTTTTCTTTGGCGGATGCGGAGTTGATGGCCTCAAGGGGAATGGAGACCTCGATTAGTTTTTTGCGGGACATAGTGATTACTCCTTCGTGTGATTATGGGGATTGTTGCGCTAATCATAACGCTAACAGCCCGCACTTTCACCGTTGATAGTCCCGATTTTGTACACGCACACCGAATTTTTCACGAGAGCCGCAATGCTGAACGTAACACTGACTGCTGAGTCGTCAGGGTGATTCGTGAATGAGTGTTGTAGGTACTGTGTGTGTGTATTATCGCCGTCAACCTCCACCAGCGCAAGGATGCTATCACTGGGATTCTGGAGTGCAGAATTAATCTCGTTGGCCGTCAGCGTAACGGTAGCTGCCCCCTTACGTCTGCCCTTGACCTCGATGAAGCGCAAAGCCCCTTCCGGAGTGTGGCTCTCGATGTCGTAGCCGAGATTTTCCCTGCTCACGTCAACGGGTGTATTCCCCAAAGCCCGCTCGATTCTCATCACTGCACACATAGCTGCGGACTCTACGGCCTTTCTGCCTTCGGGAGTGGAGTTTTCGGAGTCAGGAGTGAGGGTGTCTGCGTCGGAATACCGCTCAAGAATCGCCGACACTAATGCATTCAGTAACGGATGCCCCTGTAGTATGACTTCAGCATTGCTAATATTCCTGTCGAAGCAAATTCTGCGGTAATGGTCCCTGATTCTGGAGTCCATGCACCTGATCTCCGGAGGCACACGCATAATCTCGTAACAGCCCTTTCCGCGTCCGAAGAGTCTCCCGTCGAGAGTCCTGAATGCCTCAAGGAAAAATGCCTCTATGAATTGCGGGTGAAGCCTGTTTGCGGAGTCAGCAGCCAGAGCGTTCTTGATGTCGCGTACTTGTGCGTGAGTGAGGGTGCTGGAGTTTCGGGAACGTTGATTGAGGAGTCCTGCCGTGAGTGATTCCGGGAGTGAGGGGGTATCTTTTCCGCGTACAGCGTCAAGTATGAGTTCATGGAGGGGTTTTCCGTCAACGGAGAGCTTGCCGAGCACGTCAAACACTTGGCCGCCGAGAGCCTTGCTTTCCTCGCTGAGCTTGAGTAATAGGCGTTCGAACACAGAGCCTTCGCGTGTATTGTGAGCGACGAGATTCCAGAGATAGCAGATATTTTCCTGACCGATTCTGTGGATGCGTCCGAAACGTTGCTCTAACCTGTTGGGATTCCAAGGGAGATCGTAATTGATCATGAGGTGCGAGCATTGTAGGTTGATGCCTTCACCTGCGGCGTCAGTAGCGATTAGGATTCTGGCGTTAGGGTCATGCATGAAGGCGGATTCTGCTGCGTGTCTTTCGGAGCGTGAGAGTCCTCCGTGAATGGTGATGACGGAGTCATTTCTGCCTGTGAATGAAGTGATTTTGTCGGCCAAGTAGTTGAGTGTGTCCCTGTATTCGGTGAAGATGATGAGCTTTTGTGTTTGGCCGTTACGGGAGATGAGGGAGTCTGTCTGTAGGATTCTGGAGAGTTCGCGCCATTTTGTGTCGTTGCTTGAGATTCTGACGTTGTGGGCTTCGGAGACTAAGGCGTTGAGTATGCGGATCTCTGTGCGTAATTCGTTGAGGGTCTCTGACGCGGAAACATAGCTTGCTGGAGTGTCGATGTCCTCCGCAAAATCTTCGTCCTCCCAATCGTCAGCGTAGCAGCCTGTGATTCTGGTGTTGCGTGAGGATTCTGCGAGCTGTTTGCGTAACTTTTCGAGCCTGCGTGTGAGAGACTGGTATATAGCTTCAGGAGATGAGGCCAAGCGTTTTTGCAGGATGGTCATTGCGAACCCGACGGAGTATTTGTGTCTGGTGTCGAGTCTTTCTGCGAGGTTGAACTGTTCGCGGACGTATTCGGTAACGTGATTGTAGAGTGCGTATTCTGAGGGTGAAAGTGAGTAGCTAGCTGTGAAGGCCTCGCGTTCTGGGAAGAGGTGAGAGCAGTCGAAAGTTAGGAGGTTTTCCTTGAGGAGTCTGCGGAAATGTCGAGATGCTGTGTTTTCGCTCAGGAGGGAGATGAATTGCATGTAGTCTTGGGGTATGCCGTTATGTGGAGTGGCGGTGAGGAGGAGGAAATTTTTTGCGGCGGCAGAGAGTTGCTGACCTAACCGGAAGCGTTTTGTGTAGTGTGTTTCGTTGGCGGCGACATGGGCGGAGAGTTTGTGAGCCTCATCGATGACGGCGAGATCCCAAGTGCTGGAAAGTGAGAATAGCTGCTGCTGGAGGTCTTTGCTGCGTGCGAGAGTGTCGAGGCGTGCGATCCAGAAGGGGGAGTCTGACTCGAAGTCGTCCGGAAAGATTCCGAAGTGGATGTGAAATTTTGAGGCGAGTTCGTCCTTCCACTGTTCAGCGAGAGGGCCGGGAGCGATGATGATGCATGAAGTGAGGGCGTTGCGGATGAGTAGCTCCTGAATGTATAGGCCGGTCATTATGGTTTTTCCTGCTCCTGGGTCATCAGCGAGGAGGAAGCGTAACGGTGAGTGAGTGAGCATTTTGTTGTAGACAGCCTCGATTTGGTGAGGGAGGGGCTGGATTTCTGACGAGAGTACGGCGTAATAGTTGAGGGTTTGTGCGTGAGAGATTCTGAGTGCGCGATAGTAGATGTTATTGACGAACAAGATTGATACACTCTCCATGCTGAATTTATGGGAAAACATGTGAAAAGTATACTATAGGCGTGAGAAATGAGTTTTCTGGCCTTGACAGATGTGTGTAGTATGCCGGTAGTTTATAATGTAAACCCCAAATCAATATAATTCACGTAAACAGAAGGGATGATTATCATGAAGAAAGTAGTAATGATGTTTTTGCTGCTATGTGTGAATGCTGCCTGTTGTATGGCGGCAAATATCGATGTTGAAATCTCCGAGCCCGGAGTGTCTCTCTTCGAAGATGTTTTATTCGCGAGATACTACACTTGGCCGCAAGCTGAACTGACTATGAACGTTTTCGCGCCTATGGACGGCAAAAAGCACCCTGCTGTGGTTATGCTTCCCGGAGGAGCGTGGATCACTGCACCCAAAAGTGTATGGTATCTCTTGGCCTTGAAGTTAGCGCAGAATGGTTTTGTGGCGGCACCTATTGAGTACAGGCTTATCGGGGCGGCTGACTACACGGAGATCATTGGTGACGCAAAAGCTGCGGTGAGGTATCTTCGGGCACATGCTGACCAGTTCGGAATTGACGAGAACAAAATTGCGGCTATGGGTGCTTCTGCTGGAGGGTATCTTGCAGTGATGCTGGGGGTTACCGGAGATGAACCGGAAAAATTCACGTTCGGAGAGAATCTAGACCAGAGCAGTGCGGTGCAGGCAGTGATTGACTGTTTCGGGCCTACGGACATGACGAGGACGGCTGAGGATCTCTCTGACGAGCGCAAGAAAGATTATGCTTCACCGTCGAGTTTTCCGTCCGTGTTCGTGAACGGGATAGCGGGCTACAAGGGCAGACATGGCGGAAGTGTCCCAGACAACCCGAAGACAGCAAGGGACTCGAATCCGCTGAACTACATTGACGAGAATACACCTCCGTTCCTGATCTTTCACGGTGATGCGGACAAGACTGTATCACTGAGCCAGTCGAAGATTCTGCATGAGGCTCTGACCGCGAAGGATATAGACTCTACGTTATACATCATCAACGGCGGAGAACATGACACGGTGTATTTCAACCAGCCCAGCGTAGTGAAGATCATTGTGGATTTTCTGAACAGGACACTTAACGGGCAGTAACACGCTCACAAAAAACGGCAGCTACTCACGAAAAAAGCCCCCGACTTTTTCCGGTCAGGGGGTTTCATCAAATGGAGAAAGGAGTGTTTGTAAGCATCCACACACCATTCGTGTAGCATTGTGCTAACAAAAGGTACGGGCTTTCAGCGAAGTTTACTCTGTATATCCTTATTCGCTGTGGCGTGCCTACTTCGCCTTTATTCGGTAAAGGTTACGACACCTTATCCGGTTACTTGCTATCCTCGAATGTTTTCATGATGAAAGCAGGTTAATGTTCAAATCAATGTCTATTCTTGCAAACGTGAGTATCTAGCGTCTATTCTTGAAGAACTCGTCAATACTGTCCAGAATATCCTTCGGGAGCATAGTCTTCAGCAAATACTTCTCCGGCTTGAACCTAAGCACCTCCATGATACTGCGCTTGTCGCCCTTCGCCGTCAGGAACATCACCGGAATATTCGCGGTGTTCGGGTCAGAACGAATCATCTCGAGAACTTTCGGGCCGTTCACTATGGGCATCTCAAAGTCCAGCAGAATCAGGTCTACCTTGTTCTTCGCCAGAATAGTGATCGCGTTCATGCCGGAGTTTGCCACGAGAACCTTGTACCTAGTGGATAGCAGGCTCTTCATTGAGCGCAGAGCAGTAGCGTCATCGTCAACTATGAGAATGCTCTTGAACTCCTTGAGCTTGTCGACAGCTTCGCCCTCTTTCTGTATGGTCTTGATGAGTGCGGGCAGATCAACCGGACGCGTATACATCTGAGCAACGTAGTCGGCCTTCTTCCCGATAACCTCGTCGAGTTCCTCCTGAGTCCCTATCACGAAGAAACGTATACCCCTGTCCTCGACCAAGTCCTTAATGTAGCCGAGTACGTCAATCATCAAGTTATCCTCGCCCTGCAAGTACAGGATGAATATTCTCGGAATGTCCTCCTTGAGAGTCTCTCCGGAAGAGGCAGCATTTTCTCCGCCTTCCTTGTCCTCCTGCTGGCTTAACAGTGCCGCAACTTCTGGGTCAATTATTCCGTCATCGTCGCCTTTGTCTTCCTTGAGAAAGTTTGAGATCGCAGTAACGTCCGGCTTCACAGTCAGGACTTCGAAATCCTGTGCCTTGAGGTGGTTGATTATTCCCTCAGATATGAAGCTGACTTTCTCTGTGATGAATAAAATCTTGCTCATTCTTCCCTTATGCCTTCCTTCACATATAGTAATTACTTTCCGCCCCAACCCTTTGGGTATTTATGCCAACAGCTGCTCAAGTGTTCCCCAGTCAGCCGCCGTAACACACTCTTTGATTTTCTCGAAACGTTCACGCTCCGACTCAGGTATCCTGTAGTTTTTCGCTTCGGCTATCATGTTGTCGATATTGTCGAGGTCAAAATCCGCCGCAAACCCCTTTATCAGAGAATACATCTCATGCAGATCCGCAATCGATATCTCAGGCAACGACATATCCGGCTCGTCATTCTTCCCGAAAATTTCCGCAAGCACCGGCTTGTAGCTCCTGTACTGTGAGAGCAATGCAGGTGTCTTCGCCATAATCTCGTCTAGGTTTTCGTTGTTCCCGCAGGCCTCAAGATATTTTGCGTCCTCCGAGAGCTGCAACGCCCCCACCAGTCTCGCGGCACTCTTCAGCGCATGAACTAGTATCGTGTAGTTCTTGATGTCCTTTTCGCGCTCGAAACGCTCTATGTCGTCAGCCTTCTTGTCGAGTGTGTTGTAGAAAATCTCCAGTGCCTGCACAAACGTCTCTTCTGTTCCGCAGTTCGTCACCGCAGCTTCGTAGTCTATGCCCGGAATGTGCATGTACGGCGAGTCCGCAACAGGTTCGGATTCGGCGGGTTCGGGTTCTGTCGCGGGTGCTGTAGTCTGCGAGGTCTTGGGTGTGTCCTCCTGAATGTCGCTGCCCTTCACGATCAAGTCCGCAGGCAAATACTCAAGCAATACCTGTTCGAGTCTGACAGTATCCACCGGCTTCGAGATATAGTCGCTGAATCCCTCATCGATATATAGCTGTCTTGCACCTAACACTGCATTTGCTGTGAGAGCTACCACAGGAGTGTTGAAGTTCAGGCCGTCAGTCATCTTCTTCATGTTGTGGAACGCTTCGATTCCGTCCATGCCCGGCATTCTGTGATCGAGGAATATCATGTTGTAGTGATTCATCCTCACCATCTGGAGCATCTCCACTCCGCTTGAGGCTGTATCAATCTGAATCTTTGTCTTCTTCAGGAGATTCGCGAACACTAACAGATTCACATCAGCGTCATCAACCACTAACACTCTTGCGTTCGGAGCTTGGAACGACTGCGTAAAGCTCTTGATCTGCCGTGACGCTGCCGTCATGAATGCCCGCTCATAGTCCCCTATAGGCTCCCACTTGATCACGTTCTGCTTAACGTCAAACGAGAATGTAGACCCCTTGTGAAACACGCTCTCTACCCGCAATTCCGAGTTCATGAGCTGAAGCAATTTCTGTACTATCGACAATCCCAAGCCTGAACCGTCAGCACTAAACTTCCTTGCGGACTCCACATGCTCGAAGGGCTGGAAAATGTACTCCATATCCTCAGACTTTATGCCTATGCCCGTATCCGTCACTGCACACTTCAGCAGAATCGTGTAGTTGTCGATTCTCTCAAAGCCCATCGTCATGGTGACTCCTCCGCGTTCCGTGTACTTGATAGCATTGTTGAGGATGTTTAGCATCACTTGCCGGATATGGTACTCGTCGCCGTCAAGTATTCTCGGAATGTCCTTGTCCACGTTCACGGTGAAGTTCAGAGATTTTTTCTTGGCCTGTTCCGCCGCGATGTTCACTAGGTCATTTATCAGCGAGCTCAAATCATAGCGCACAGGTACAATCTCCATTTTTCTGTCCTGAAGTTTGCTGAAGTCCAGTATGTCATTCAGAATCCCCAGCAATGCCCTTCCTGACCTCTGCACTACTAATGCATACTCCTTAATCTCCGGCCTGTCCTCTTCACGTAAAATCATCTCGTTCATCCCAAGAATAGAGTTCATAGGTGTACGAATCTCATGAGACATGTTTTCGAGGAAGGAGCTTTTTGCTTCGTTAGCGGCTTGTGCTTCGGAGATAGCCGAGTCGAGTCTCTCCTGCTGGTGGCGGTATGCATACGTGTATATCAGGCACAACCCCCCAAGTGTCGCAGCAACTATGATCAACGGAATGAATGAGTTTGACGGAATGGCAAGCGCAGAGTTCACGGAGTCGGGATATATCTCGGAGAGCATTACGTTCGAGGTGTAGGCGAGAATCTCAAGGCATACCATGATTACGGCTTCGGTGATGTGCAGGAAACACGGTGTTGCTACCACCGCCAGAATGAAGAATAACGGCACTCCTCCGAATCGTCCGCCGTCCATGAAGAATAGTATCGTCATGCCATACACGAACATTCCAGCCGTGAGAGGGTAGGCCATTTTTGCGAGAGCCTGAATATTTCCGTTACGGATGCACTTCACGGAGTAGACAGTCAACGCCGCAGACAGCACAGCCATCACGAAATACGCTCCTGCTACAGGGTAGAATCCTCCAATCAATCGGAGAATGCATATCACAGCCATAGCTATAAACGATATTCCGCCGAATGCACAGAAACATAACGCAGTAATATTCATGCCCGAAGAATCAGGCGCAAAAATAAATTGTCTTAGGGATTGTGTGTTCATGGGCAAATCATATCACAATTAGTTAGCAGGTGCTATACTTGCATACATTTCAACACCCGCTGTTACAACATTCATAATATCATCCATCAGAAGGGGCAATACTAATTTGGAAACTCACTACATCATAGAATCAGAAATTGCTGTTATCTTTCTGAGCGTAACTTTGTGCGTCTATCTACAGATGATTTACACAGGTACGTCCTCCGAAAAGAAAGGCCTGTTACGTTACTGCTACATGACCACCACAAGCAGCATTATCGATGTACTCTGCTCGATAGTCCTCGCAAAAAACTCTGACTACTCCCTGACTGCACAATATGTCTGCTCACTGTTGGAGCAATGCGCCGACTGCGGAGTCTACTTCATGTTCATGAGGTACATAGCCGGTTTCGGGGCAGATTCTACCATCAAGCGCAGAATGCTTTACGTGCAGAATATAGTGCTGGGAATCTTCGCGTACTTGATTCTAGCAGGACACTTCACCGGCGCAAACATAGCCATCACTTCCGCAGGCCTGACTCACGGGGCATTATGGCCTGTCCTCAGCAGGTGGTACTTGTGGATCTGGGCAGTGTGGACTTGGGTGGAGCTGTACATGTACCGCAGAGCGTTCACCAAAGGGCAGATGTGGGCATTGTTCCTGAACTTCGCTATATGCTTCTCTATTATGGGTCTGCACAACGCATACTTCCCTGATATTCCCGTCAACTTCATCATAATTTCTGTGAACGTGTATTATTTCTTCTTCCTGCTTGAGACTCCCGCATATAGAGACCTCGAAAGAACTCTTGACCGTCTCCGCAAGGCAAAGGAACTCGCTGACGAGGCAAACCAGATTGCAATAGCTGCCGACGCTGCAAAGGGTGAATTTCTCGCGAACATGTCCCACGAAATCAGGACTCCTCTCACCACGATTCTGGGTATGGATGAAGTTATACTCCGAAAATACGAGGCCGGCCCGATATACCAGTATGCTCGAGACATCCAGAGCGCAGGGAACACACTCCTCCACATCATCAACGATATACTCGATTTCTCGAAGATAGAGTCCGGTCAGCTTGAGCTGGCTTCACGAAATTACGACTTGGCCAGAGTCTTGCGTGACGTTGATAACATGGTGAGAATCCGCGCGGAACAGAAAGGCCTTCAGTACACAGCACAGATAGATGAATCTCTTCCGGATGAGCTTTTCGGCGACAGAATCAGGGTGCATCAGATTATGGTGAACATCCTGAACAACGCAGTGAAGTACACAAAACGTGGCAGTGTCAAGTTCACACTCACAGGCACGCGCGGAGATGACCCCTCACTGATCGTACTGCACATCACTGTCGCGGATACAGGCATAGGGATTCACGCGGAGGACATTCCGAAACTGTTCAAGTCATTCAGCAGGATAGACGCTAAAGAGACTCACAACATCGAGGGTACTGGACTCGGACTCGCGATCACCGGAAGGCTTATCGAGCTTATGGGAGGTACTGTAGAAGTTACATCCACTTACGGAATGGGTTCGACCTTCCACGTTGTACTGCCTCAAAAAATCGTAGGCACTAAGACCCTCAGAGATTACGAGCTTGCTGAATCACACAAGACCAAAACCGAGCGCAAAGTCCTCAAAGCTCCCAGCGCAAGAGTACTCATCGTTGACGATAACGACATGAACAGGATAGTGCTGCGTTCACTCATGAAGGAAAACGCTGTGCAGGTAGATGATGCCGACTCCGGTGAAGCATGCCTCAGAAAAGTAGCTGAGAATCCATACGACATAATATTAATGGACTACATGATGCCCCACATGGACGGTAAAGAGACTCTCGCACACATCAAGGAAATGCCTGACGCTCCGGGCGCAAAAGCAAAGATTATCGTGTGTACAGCAAATGCACTTGTAGGCGTGAGGGCTGAACTTTTGGCGGCGGGGTTCGATGACTTTCTGAGCAAACCCGTCAACGGAAAAGAGCTAGAAGAAATGCTGACTAAATATATTCCTCCCAGCAAGATAACTCAAGGAGGGCGGTAGATTAATGCTCACTTACGGTTTCAACGTCTGGATTGAGGCGACTATGCTCCCATTTTTGGGGGTAATGGCCGCGTTTTTGTTCGTGAGGTACAGGACCAACGCAGTGATCAATACCAGATTCCGGCAGCTCACACTATCAACGTTCCTTGCGACTCTGCTTGAGGTGGTCTCGACTCTGCTGGTAGATGGCTGGAGTCATTCGCACTACCTGAATCTCGCTGTGAGGACTGTGTATTACGCAGCAGTGTACATCAACACGTATCACCTTATGCGCTACGTACAGGCATATGTTCATGTCGACAACCCAAAATTTGACGCGTTCAACCGGATTCTGCTGGGGTCTAGCTTTGTGGTGCTTGCACTGAATATCTTTCCGGCAACGTCAGGATTCTTCTTCACTGTCCCGATGGACGGAGGACTTGTGCGAGGGCCGTATAACACCCTGTGGCGGAGCGTGTATGTGTTCTACTTCATAGCAATGGCTGTGTGGCTGCAGATCACTCACAAGGAGTTCTACACCGGAAAATCTCAGTACATGGTGATGAATATTCTGGGGTCTGTCCTGATAGCCTCGTATGTGATTCAGTACATGATAGTTCGCACGATTCTGGTGACTTATGCTGTTGAAGCTATGGTAGTGTTCGTTACGTTCTTCTACTACGAGGCACCGGCATACAGGCGAATGCTCACAGTGGAGAAAGAGCTAGAGGAGGCCAGAGTCAAAGCGGAACACTCCACAAGAATCACCAACGCCGCAAACAGGGCAAAGAGTGATTTTCTTGCGAACACCTCACACGAGATTCGCACGCCCATGAACGCGATTTTAGGCATGAACGAGATGATTCTCAAGGAGAGCAGAGACCCCGAAATCCGGCAGGCCTCAATGGACATCAGGAAGGCAGGAAATCACTTACTCTCAATCATCAACAACATACTGGACATCTCAAAGATTGAGTCCGGAAAAATGGAGCTGTACAACACGGATTATCACCTGTGGCAGCTGCTGAAGGATGCTGAAGAAGGAAACTACGAGGCGATTCACGATAAGGGCCTGCAGTTCATTCTGGACGTGGATAAAAATTTGCCTGAACATTTGTACGGAGACGAAGACCACATCAGGCAGGTAATCATGAACCTAGTCGATAACGCCGTCAAGTACACCGATGAAGGCTCTATCACGTTAAGAGTCAGAGGCGAAGTGAAGCCTCATGCGCGTGTGAAGCTGATAGTTGCTGTGAGTGATACAGGTATCGGAATCCGCAAAGACGACATCACGAAACTGTTCCGGTCGTTCGAGCGCGTCAACCTCAACGAGACTCAGAGCATACAGGGCGCGGGTCTTGGCCTGACTCTGGTGAGGTACTTGCTGGAGCTGATGGGCGGGAGCATCCGTGCGCAGAGTGAGTACGGGAAGGGCAGCACATTCACGTTTGAGCTTACGCAGCAGTTAGCGGTGGAGGGATTCAGCGGGACGATTGCGGAATATGAGTCACTGAAGCAGAATCCAGCGCAGAATGAGGCGGACGACTCGAGACCGTTCACGTGTCCTGACGCAAAGCTCCTGATTGTGGACGATACCCCTGTGAATCTTGTTGTTGCGAAGGGAATGTTAGCGGATACTCTTGCGCAAGTTACTACTGCCGAGAGCGGCGAAGAGTGCCTTGAACTCCTGAAGAGCAATCTGTATCACATAATCTTTCTTGACCACAAGATGCCCGGCCTTGACGGAGTAGAGACCCTCACGCAGGCAAAAGAGCTTGACGGACCTTCGAGGCTTTCGGTGTACATAGCACTCACCGCAAATTCAGGTACAGGACTCAGGGAGGAATATATAGCTGCCGGTTTCAACGACTACCTGCCGAAACCTATCAAGTCCGAAGCCCTGAGAAAAATACTTGCACACTACCTTCCTGAATCCCTCAAGCACAGAAACTAAACCATTACGGAGGATTGATACATACATGTTCAGTGAGAATGACAGCATCACGCTCAACAAGATAGCTGCGAATTTGCCGGGTACTCTGCTGGTGTACAGGGCTAATCCGGCTGAAGAGATTATCTTTGTGAGCGACGACATAGTGAATATTTTCGAGTGCGACTCGGTGCAGGACTTTATGCGGTTCACTGGCGGGAGCTTCGCAAATATCGTGTACCCTGAGGACGTGGAGGAGGTCAGCGAGATCATCAAGCACCAGATTCAGGCTACAGGAGGCTATGACTACGTGACCTACAGGATCATCACCAAGAACGGTAGAATCAAACGCGTGGAGGACTGGGGACATTTTGTGCATGATGACGAATTAGGAGACCTGTATTACGTGTACTTGCACGATATGAATCTGCGCGAGAAGCTCACGGGGATATCAGGCCAAGTGATTCCGGAGCCGCAGGAGCACAACACCGACGACCTCACCGGACTCGCAAACATGAAGTACTTCAAGGCAAAAGCCCCTGACGTGATCGCAAAATTCCTCAAGGACGGTAAACCAGCAAGCTGCATATACTTCAACGTCCGGAACTTCCACACCTACAATGAGACGTATGGATTCTCAGGCGGAGACAGAATGCTTCGGTCTATAGGGCGGATATTGCAGGAGACTTTTCCGTACGGGCTTGTGTCGAGATTCGAGGACGATCATTTTCTGGTGATAACTTCGCAGAGTGATTTACGCGACAAGATTAAGCGCATGAGTGTACGCATCAACAACATACGGCGCGGAGTCATCGTCGAGATGAAGGCAGGTATTTACGCGATAAAAGACTCATCAATGGAAGTAGGCATAATCATAGACTGCGCACGGCTTGCGTGTGAGAGCATCAAACGTGAATACGGTACGACGGTCCAGTACTACGAGGGCAAAATGGACGAGATAGTTCACCTTCAGGAACACATACTAAGCACATTCCAGAGGGCATTAGACAGCGGGAGCATAAAGGTGTATTTCCAGCCAGTAGTTGACGTAGCGAGCGGGAAAATTTCCTCATACGAGGCCTTGACGCGGTGGAATGACCCGGATTATGGGAGGCTGTCTCCGGTGAGTTTCCTGTATGTGCTTGAGGAACACAGCATGATCCACAAACTGGATAGCTTTGTGATTCGGAAGGTGTGCGAGGAGCTGAAGAGACTTGCTGCGAAAGGTGAGGAGCTTGTGCCTGTGTCGCTGAACCTGTCGCGGCTGGACTTTGAGCTTACGGACATAGTGAGGGTGATTGACGACACCGTGAAAGAGTACGGAGTCCCGCAGGAGCTATTACGCTTTGAGCTGACGGAGAGCCTGATAGCTGTGGACATGGAGGCCATGAAGCACGAGGCAGAACGACTCAGGCAGCACGGGTTTCACGTGTGGATGGACGCGTTTGGTGCGGGGTATTCATCGCTGAAGGTGCTGAAGGATTTTGCGCTGGACGGCCTGAAGATCGATATGGACATGATTCGCTCAATAGATGACGAGCGTTCGCACATAATAGTGTCGGCGATTATCGAGATGGCCAAGAAGTTGGGTATACCTGCGCTGTCGAAGGGTGTCGAGACCAAAGAGCAGCTAGAGTTTTTGCGAAATGCCGGGTGTACGTTAGCACAGGGGTATTTGTTCGGTCGTCCTGCCCCGCTGAAGAGCTGACACTGTCCCGAGAAAAAGTAACTCCCCCCGTTTTGTGCGGAGGGAGATTTTTTGTGTGATGTTAGTCGTCCAGCTTGAACTTGAGGATTTCTCCGGTTATTGCGTCAATCTCGATGTCGTACTCGTCTCTTCCGGAATAGCACTCGATCTTGTAGACGGGTCTGAATCTCTCGGTGTTAGGGTAGTCGTCGTGTTCGTCCTCGAGTTCTACGTCATGGAAGGTGATTTTTCCCTTGCCAATGCGTTTTTCGGCGATGTTTCGGGCTTCTGCCTGAGTGAGGAGCTTGATGTTTCTGCGGGCTGCTTCCTCGATGACGTACTGCTCTTCGTGGTCGTGGTGGTGCGGATGAGAGAATGCCTGCCCAAAAACTCCGAGTACTATTGCTGCTGCCAATAACATGCATATTTTCTTCATGGTGATACCTCCTGAATGAGTATGTATGTATGAACGCGATAATGCGCCGACCCCGAAATTATATCAGTGAGTGCCTCCAGAAATGCCTGCACCGGATTTGTAGCGGTGAGTGCTTCCGGAAATGCTCTCAGCTAGAATCTCTCGCCGAACGTTAAGATTGTCCCGGTTGATGCGTCTACATCAATATTGTAGCCGTTGCTTGGTGTAACGCACTGCATTCTGAATACCGGCCTGAAGTCTGAACTGCCAGCAGTGTTTATGAGTGCTATATCCGTGAAACTTATGCGGTCAGCTCCCACACGTGCCGCCGCGATAGTCTGTGCGTAAGCTATAGGTATGAGCCGAACTTTCCTGATGGCAGCTTCTGCTCTGATTCCCTGCTCTTCACGATAATGATTAATCTTGTACGCAAACACTTTTCCTGCAAGACACAGCACCATGAACATCACAAGCGGTGCGAAGTATTTTATCCTGCGCAAAACTCAATGCCCCCCCCCCTCTATGTATATTTACTGATTAGGAATATTTATGACGATTGACAATTCTACATGTTAGCTGCAATTAACGCAAACTGTTTTATTTATCGGCAGTCTGCGAATAAAAATATACTCTCTCTGTTTTGTGAGGGCAGGTGTTGATGATTTTGGTGGTAGTGTCTACGTGTTGATTTTGGTGGTAGTGTCTACGCGTTGATTGTGATTGTAGTGTTGACGTGTTGATTGTGATTGTAGTGTTGACGTGTTGATTGTGATTGTAGTGTCTACGTGTTGATTGTGATGGTAGTGTTTACGCGTCCTTTAAGAAAAAATATACCCTCCCCATTTTTCAGGAGAGGGCTTGTGATTCTGATTCCGGTTTACTGCTTGAATTTCCGTTCGGTTTTCTCTACACCGTCACCGTATATAGTTTTCCAGTCATCACGCATAGAGATCGGAACCCACTTGTATTTTTCGCAGGTCTCCCTGAAGCTCTTGGCCGTGTCAGGTTTGCCCCAGTCGCGCTCGGTGTCGTCACAAAGCACTCCCATAGCAAAACCCTTATACTTCGAGTTGAAGCGCGCATAGTTCAGCATCGACGTGTCAGATCCGCTGTTGCCCAGTCCCATAACCGGACGCTTGCCGATTTCCTTATAGATCGCAGAAACTTTCTCCATCTTGTTGTCAGTCACGAGATACGGCCCACGCACAAGCACGTCTTCAGACTCGAACACGAAATGCAGCCCGTCAAGGAATCCCTGACGTTTCGCGATAGGCTTGCTGTCAGTTCCGATAACGTTTGCGGGATTGATGGGTATCGCTCTCAGTGCCACACGAATCAGCTGTCGGTCTGCTGCACTCACAACATAGAAAGTGAATCCGTTTGCCTGAAGGTACTTGATGACCTCAACCATAGGCAGGTAAAACGCCTCACCGAAAGTGCAATTGCTCAGGCCATCAAGCGGAGTATTCTTCAGGAAGTTTTCTGCATATGCATCGAACTCGTCTATAGTCATGCCCTCGAAAATGTGGGACTGCACATGATCCTCGCCTGCGTCGACTTCAGTGGAAATTTTGCCTGCCTTTGCTGCGGCCAAACACACATCAGCATATGCCTTTTCGCGCGGTGTAGGAGTGTATTCTTTCGGGTTATAGACTCTGTTGAAGAACATGTACCACTCCATATATACCGGAGCTTGTTCACCGTAGAGTGTCCCGTCCAGATCCGCAACACATATGCGGTCAGCTTCAGGAATGAAGTTCGGGCTTTCTGGGTTGGTAACATCAGCAACGTATTCCTTCAGAGCCTTTAGAGACTCTGCGCCGTCAGTCCAGTACTTGAAATCCGAGCCGTCAGCCTTAACGGATATCTTGCCGATTTCCTCAACGGGCATTGCACACGCACACGATGCCAACGCCAGCACAACAAGTATTACTGCAACAAGTTTCCTCATGGTTAGTAAGTAAACTCCCTTTCGTATTCCGGATTCTGTTCCGGGTAATCTGTCCTGTTATGAGTCCCGCGGCTTTCTTTTCTGTTCAGAGCAGCTTTCGCGATTAAGTGAATGGCTAATGCAGTCTGAGCAGTAAGATCATCTTTTGGGATTATCAGGCGCAGAAATTATAACACTAGTAGCATTCAGTGCAGACTCTAAATCCGTTCCATTCCTGTAGATTCCCAGAGCATACTCTGCAATTTTCTGGAGCTAGTCGAGATATTTAGCCCTCACAGAATCATCACGAGCATACTTCACGGCAAAGTTCACCCGTCCGCATAATGCCTCAGTGCAAAGCAATCCCGAAAGTGTCGCCAGACTCGCGGCGTTCCCTGCGCAGCGACAAGCACCGTGAATCCCTCCACAGGCTTCACCGATCGCGTACAGACCAGGAACGTCAGACTCGTAATTGCTGTGGACTAACTTTTTGTTGCCGATGTTGTAGCCTGCTGCGAGCATGTCAAGCGCGTACTGCTCTGTGGTGTCGCTGTAAGGGTTATCGGGTAACACGAAGTTGATTGCGGCAATGTAGTGAGTCCCGTCGAGATCTCCTGCGTAGATTGCGATGTCCTTAACGCCGAGTGCGTGGAGACATGCTGCTGTGGTGAGGGCTGCGAGTCCGCTTCCGGCTATTGCGACTTTGAGATGTCTGGTCATGTATTGTTCTCTTTTCGATTATGATATGTTGTGTGTGAGTGTGTATGTGTCTATCACTGATAGGCAAAATCACATCGCAAATTCTCATGCTGAGAGTTTCTCACTATGGGTATATCACGCCACATGTGTAACGTTCACAGGCAAAATCATATCGCAAAAGCCTCGTGCTGAGAGTTTCTCACTATGGGTATATCACGCCGCATAATGTCACACGAAATTCATACACCTACACCGCAAATCTCTATGCCGCTGACGCTTTCACGCCTCTGGTGCTGATAAACAGTATTACGATTCCGAACACTGCACCAACAATCGAGCTCATCATATCCGGAGCTATCAGGCACAACGCCGAAGCAAACAGTAACACTCTCTATCACGTTCAGACCCCGCTTGTAGAATCCTGCAACCATGATCGCCAAAAAGTACGTACCGAACGCAAGCTGTACCACAGAGATCACTATCCCCTGAACACTACCCTTCAGGCCTGTTCTCATAGCGTCGCTCCAGCGATTCCCGCAGCAGTGTACGAGGCCACACACACACCGGCGGAATTATCTGCGCCATTATCCCGTAACAGAACACGAACATGTTCGCGCAAAGGTTAGCTGTCGAGGGGTCGAGTCCTGTCTGCAAAAGTATGGGCTGGATGCACGAAACGAAGAGAATCGCTCCCACAAGATGCGCCGCAACCGTAGGCATTGCCATTCTGAGAATCATGCTCCCCAAAATGGCGATACACATTACGAGGAACAAATAGCTCGTACCCAGCGAACGAATCAGCATAGACAGATTCACAGCCACTAATGTCTGCTGAGTCACTACGTTGATGATGATTCCGCACGCAGCTGTAGGGATGGCGATTGCAGCAGCCTGTTTCGCTCCGTCAACGCAGCAGTCCCATAACTGTTTGATGTTCAGGGAATCGGGTTTGTTCACGAAGTAGTTCACCACGTCGCAGGCTAGGCACGTAAAAATTCCGACCATACCTGCACGCATAAGTGAATAGCTCCTGATGATCCACACCACTAACAGAATCACAGGGATAAGCAAATACACCCTTCAGAGTATAGGCCTGTCCACACGAATCGAAGCGTCAGCTATAGACATGTAGTTTCCGCCAAGCATCTCCGCCATGATTAACGCACCGACTCCCATAATTGGGGGCATAATCTGTCCGTCGGTTGAGGCTACTGCTTTGACTGTTCCGGGCTCTTCTGGTTCATAGCCGATCTTCTTCATCATTGGTATAGTCATGACTCCGGTGGTTGCGACGTTGGCAACTGCACTTCCCGAAATCATGCCCATCACTCCCGAAGAAAGTACTGCTGCTTTTGCGGGGCCTCCTGATGATTTGTTGGAGAGCTTCATTCCCATATCGATTAAGAGCTGTCCGCCGCATATGGTCGAACTATGAATTGACATACTCCCCATGCCTAAAGGCAGGAGATTCTAGCATCATCAACACTGCCTATCGAAACAGGTCTTGTCGCTTGCACGCCGCAAGGCACTATGTCTCCGCTACGAGCTGTTAGCGAAGCGCACCGCAGGTATGCCCCAACTCGATGGATATTTATTGCCGCATTCCGGTCTCTATCGTGGTGTGTTCCGCATGACGGGCAATTCCACTCACGCAGTTTTAAGTTCTTCACTTCTGGATTCTTATACCCTCACACATGGCAGAGCTGACTTGACGGATACCATTTATCTATGAATACTATCTGCGTACCTCGCTTCAAAGCCTCGTATTCTAGTATCCTCAAGGAATCAGAGAACCCCAGACTATGCACTTTCCGCCCCCATCGCCTAGCCATTCCCTTGATGTTCAGCGTCTCAAGGCAGATACACGCATACTCTTCACACAGCTTCCTTGATGTCTTGAAGTGAAAATCTTTGCGCTGGTTCTCCATTCGCCGGTACGCACGAGCTAATTCCAGCCTTGCACGTTCGCGGTGATGTGAGCCTTTCTGCTTATGGGATAACTTGCGGCATTTACTCTTGATATGTTGGGCGTTCAGCATGAAGAAATAGGGTGATACTATATCGTGTCCATCACTGCCTGTGAGAAACTGTTTCAGCCCAAAGTCTAACCCGACGCTTTTACCCGTTCGCAGTCCGACTTGTTC
>JAFTBT010000071.1 GCA_017455085.1 Synergistaceae bacterium | reverse complement strand
CCGCTCCCTAAGTTGAAGATGTCGCTCTGCCCTCCGTTCCTGAGATACTCCAGTGCAAGAATATGCGCCCTCGCCAGATCCTCAGTGTGTATGTAGTCGCGTATGCATGTGCCGTCCTGAGTCGGGTAGTCGTCGCCGTAAATGGTGATGTGGTCGCGTTTTCCGAGCGGGACTTGCAGAATTAGGGGTACTAGGTGAGATTCCGGGTGATGATCCTCGCCTATACTTCCGTCATGCCAAGCACCTGCAACGTTGAAGTATCGCAGTGACACGTAGCGGATATCATGAAGCCTGCTGACCCAGTTCATCATTTTCTCCATGATGCGCTTGCTCTCACCGTAGGGATTAGTGGGGATTGTGGGGTCTGTCTCTAGGATGGGTACTTTCTTAGGTTCGCCGTAGGTTGCCGCTGTTGACGAGAATATTATGCGCTTGACGTTGTGTTTATGCATTGCCTCAAGCAGCGAAATCATGCCGCCCACGTTGTTGTCGAAGTACTTTAACGGTTTCTCCATGCTCTCGCCCACGAGCGAATACGCACAGAAATGTATCACTGCCTCGATATTATTCTCCGCAAAAACTTTGTCGAGTGCCTCAGAATCACGAATGTCCGCGTGGTAAAACTTTATGCCTTCTGGAACTGATGCCCTGTGTCCGGTTTCGAGGTTGTCGACTACGATGACTTCTTCGCCTTTCTGAGCGAATGCCCTGACGTTGTGCGAGCCGATATAGCCCGCTCCTCCGCAGATTAATACTGCCATAAAATACTCCTCCTCATGTGTTAATAGTTATCATTGCGCTGTTTGAGCATGGGGTTAAAGATCAAATCTACATCACGGCCAAGCTCTATTTCTTTGTCGAAGCTGTTGCGTTTTCTGCCCACGTGCATGTCTCCGGGTTTCTTCACGTCCGAAGGCTTCACAGACTCGTATATGCTCGTGTGAATCCCCGAAGGCTTGTGCAGTTCCGGAGGGTTCTTTGCGGCGTGTTTCGCGAGTACTGATTTTGCGGCCTGATTCGTGAATGCCGGTGAGGCTATCCACCACGAGTCGCTGCCCTGAACGTTCAGGAACACCGAACCCGAGTCCGTGCCTTTTCCGCGCGCTGCCCTGAGGCCGGAATTTCCCGACACCTTCAGCCACGCATAATCCCCTCCGAGCCACGCATAACCTTCAGGAGAGTCGCATATGCCCAGCTCCTGAGCATGTGTGCGCAAAAACTGACGGGCTGTCGAGATTTTCCCTACAGCTACTCCCGCCCACACAGCATTATTCACGCGCGAGATCTGCACCTGAGAATACCAGTCATTAGGCACGTCCGAAAAATACTGCCTGAGGTGCTGAACCTGCGGCTCTGATTTTCCGTTAAGCTCCACAGCACACGCAAGCGAATACAGCCCGCCGATGACCCTGTGAATCTCCGGATCAGGCTCAACGTTCCCGAATGCACACCCTGACAGACACAACACCGCTAAAATTATTGACGCACAAACTTTACGCATATATACATGTCTCCTTCGCTATTGATTACTCAGCAATAATATTCCGTTTACCCCAAGAATATGCGATATATTCTGCGGCAATGGGTTATCACTCTGCATATCCTCAGGCATAATCAAGTACACTCTCTGTTTTCCTGCCCACTTCTGCCCTATGAGCTGGAAACTCGCCTCAAAAGCCTTCTCCTGAAGTCCGGGAGTCAGACCTGCACCGATAATATTCGAGTTCCTGAACGTGTAGAAATATATTGACGGATAATTGATTCCGTACTGAATCACTGCCTCGTTTCCCTGCACAGTGTTTCCCAGTTTACGGCCTATGCTCTGAACAGAATACACATCCGCCGTCAGGTTGAACACCCCAGCCAGTGGCAGGAGACACATCACCGCAGCAGCAGGGACATTCCGCACCCATTTCACGATCTGCTTTGTGCGAGTGTAGTACCAGCACGCAAACAGGAACACTCCCGCCAAAACTCCCCAAGGGATCAGCGACATCAACGAGGCTTTCACCACCGGAAAAGTATTCACCGTGAACGGCAGTATCATGTACAGAGCAGGCACAAGCACCAGCATCGAGAGCATGACTGAGATTCTGACGGAGTAGAGTTTTTTCTTGCTGAGCCACACGTCAAGTTTCAGGCCTAACAGTGCGGACAACGCTGGAATGCATGATGCTATCGACAATATATCTCCCGAAGCAATTGCTCCAAACGCGAAGACTCCAGCCCATACCAGCAGAAGCAGCTCCGGTGATTTCTTGGCCGGATATTTTCGCGGGACGGACTCGAAAACTGCTCTGGCCATAAACCCAGCCCAAGGGATAAAGCAAGTGAACACGAACACGAAGACTCCGGCAAGCCCCCCGAAAGAGTAGGTGTGATTCATGCAGCGAAGAAAATGCACTAGCTCAGGATTAGCGATGATGAGTATCACGAGATAGAACCCCGCGAGAATTATGGAGCAGATTATTCCGGCGGGCCAAGTGAAGAAATTCCGGAGAAACTCCCAGTCTTCAGACAGCACAGAATACGCGATGACTGCGAGATACGGCAGGAACAGTCCCGAAGCTCCGTGTGCCATGAATGCCAATGCAGAAGCTATGTGTGCGGGAATGAGCCAGTAACGATTTTCGCGGGACTCACGTGAACGGACAGCTCCGGCCATAGTGACAGCCGTGAAGAATGAGTACATTGCGTGTGACGAGGCTATTTGCGAGACGACGAAGCAGCCGGTCATGCTGGCACATATCCATGCGGCGAGGCGTGAGGCTCTGCGTGACTGGGACTTTGCGGCTTTTGAGGCAGCCCATGCCATTCCGAGACCAGACAGTGCGGACCAGAACCGTACGGCGAACTCTCCCCAGCCGAAGAGTCTTAGTGAGAGGGCAGAGAGCCACCACGTGAGCATGGTTTTTCCTGTGAGGAGGGCATCACCGATTCTTGGGACGAAGAGATTTCCTGAAGCGGACATGTGGATTTCTGCGGAAGCGTTTATGCCTTCTACGGGGTCGATGAGGCCGTGGTCTCCGATTCCTCTGAAGTATAAGTAGAATAGTAATGCGCCGAAGATTAATGCAGGCTTATTGCGCAATAAAGTTTTCAGCATATAGATTACCTGACCTGCACACGGCGAGATTCCCCTTTTGTCTAGAAATTTTGAGATAGAGTGTATTATATACTATTCATAGAAATTATCATTGTGTTCAAAATCGAAAGGTGTATACATGAGCGAAAGTGTATGCGTCCAGCGTGAAAGGAGTATGCATGAAGCTATGTGTATATATCCAGCTTGAAAGGAGTATGCGTAAATGAAGAGTGTATTAGCGTTCCGGATGAATGGATGTCCGTATTGTGCTCAGGCTATGAAGGCCGTGAAGGAGCTTGCGGCTGAGAATGAGAAGTATTCGGCTGTCGGGATTGAGTGGGTCGAGGAAAACGAACACCCGGAGATTTCGGCCAAGTATGATTATTACTATGTGCCGGCGTTTTTTGTTGACGGAGTGAAAGTGTATGAGTCTCATCGCGGGGAAAAGTACGAGGAATGTCGGGAAAATGTGAGGCGGGTGCTTGAGGAGGCATTATATTGACAAAAACTAGGCTATAGTTCATGATAACCCGCAAAAATACATGTACTGAGCAAGATATACAGGACAATCACGGGGAAAAACAGGAGGAAGCCAAAACTATAAGTCAGTAAATGTTATTAGCAAAATCTGATGAATTTACACGATATAGTTTGCGAAAGTCAGTACTATAATTTCCTGCGTTGTGAGGGAGAAATTCACAAGCCCTCCGAAAATTTCAAGACACACAAAGGAGATTATTACTATGGCAAGAGAAAGATTTTACCCCATGATGAGAATGTTTGACCCCGATGAGTTTTTCGACAACATCACCCGCAGCATGAGCCTTCCGGCATTTGACGACCACTTCGCAGGAATCACCTCAGGCTTCGGCGCAAGGACAGACGTTTACCGCAAGGACGGCAAGATTTTCGTCGAGGCAGAACTCCCCGGCATAGACACCGAAGACGTAGACCTGCATGTGTATTCCGACAGGCTGACACTCTCCGCAGAAAAGAAGGCCGAGTCCACAGAAGGCGGCAAGGACAAGAGCTATTTCCGGTCAGAGAGACGCTGGGGGAAAGTTGAGCGGGTTGTGGCGTTCCCGGTGGAAGCAGATCCGGAAAGTGCAGAAGCCAGCTTCAAGAATGGAGTACTGACGGTGAGCGTGACTGAAAAGAGTCAGGACAAGGCTCACAAAAAACTCACCATCAAGCCAGAAGCATAAGGGTGTATAATCCATTGCAAGATGGGGCTGTCGCTGGGAAATGCGGCGGCCTTTTTTCGTGAAGAAGACCCAAGTTTTACAACTACATTTACAACTACAAAAACACCTCATAAATTCAGACACCAACAAATTTTACGGCTCTGCTCTCCGAAATAGAATCGCACATTTTTTTACACACACACTCTCTCTCAACAAAACCAGCTTGTTCACTTTTTGAGATGCAATATTTTTCGCGGGCTGTGTGATATATTTAGCAGCATGATTACTATCAAGAATTTATCCCTCTCATTCGGCGAACAGGTAATATTTCGTGGACTCAACCTCCAGATTCCTGACAACGCACGAATCGGACTCGTGGGTGCTAACGGCGCAGGAAAGACTACGTTGCTGCGAGTCATCACCGGCGAACTGGATCATGACGACGGAGTCATTGAGCGTTCTCGCGGGCTGACTGTGGGCTGGCTTCCGCAAGACCTCGTGGAAATCGACTCTGTCCCCCTCATGGACTACCTTAAGCACCGAGCCGGAATCTCTGACGTTGAGGCAAAATTACGTGACATCGAGGGAAAACTCTCGCTCTCTCCGGAAAATCACTCTGCTCTGCTGGAAGAACATTCACGCCTTGAGCGCAGGTTCGAGAATCTCGGAGGCTTCGCGTTTGAGTCTATGGCTATGAAGGTCCTGCACGGACTCGGCTTCAGGAAAAATGACTCACACAAGAACTGCAAAGACTTTTCCGGCGGCTGGAAGATGCGCATTGCTATGGCGGCGTTGTTGCTCTCGTCTCCGGATGTGCTGTTGCTGGACGAACCCACTAACCACCTCGACACTGAGTCTATGGAGTGGCTCGAAGGCTGGCTTAGGATTCACAAGGGGGCTGTAGTGTCCGTGTCGCATGACGTGAGATTTCTGGAGAACACCGCAGAGAATATCGCTGATCTTGAGCGCGGAATGATTACCCTGTATCCATACGGCTATGATGAGTACGTGGAAGTGAAGGCACAGAATCAGGAGCTTTTGCAGAAGGCATACACACAGCAGCAGGCAAAAATCGCGAGGATAGAGTCGTTCGTGACGCGGTTCAGGTACAAGGCCACGAAGGCAGCACAGGTTCAGAGTCGCATCAAGCAGCTGGAGAAGATAGAGAGAATCGAACTTGCGCAGGACTCCAAAACTGTGAGGCTCTCGATCCCGGAAGCTCCCGCCAGTGGTTGGGAAGTGCTTAAGGCTCAGGACTTGGCCAAGTACTACGGAGAGCTATGTGTGTTTTCTGGAGTCAGCTTTGTCCTGAACAGGGGCGAACGAGTCGCGCTTGTTGGTGTGAACGGTGCAGGCAAGTCGACACTTTTGCGGCTACTGAGTCTGACGGAGCAGCCCACTTCCGGAAGCATAAGGCTCGGCCATAACGTGAAGGCAGCGTATTACTCTCAGGAGAGCGCGCAGAATCTCAACTACACCCGTACAGTCTGGGAGGAGGCACGTGCGGTTTCGTCAAAGCTCAATGACGTAGAGAGGCGGAATCTTTTGGGAGCGTTTCTGTTTTCGGGAGACGACATACATAAATCTGCAAGTGTGTTGTCCGGCGGTGAGAAGGCTAGATTGGCACTGTATAAGCTCATGCTTGAGGAAACGAACTTCCTGATTCTGGATGAGCCTACGAATCACCTCGACCAGAATACCCGCGAGATTGTGGAACGGGCATTGCTGAAGTATCAGGGAACGCTGCTTATTGTGTCGCATGACCGGCATTTTCTGGATGCACTAGCTGAGAGGGTGCTGGAGATTCGTGACGGGAAAGTGTATGACTATCCTGGTAATTACTCGTGGTTTCTGGAGAAGCGTGAAGAGAGTATTGCAGAGAGTGTGCAGGACAGCACTAAACCCCAGAGAGTCAAAAAGGCCAGACCTGACAGCGAAAAACTGCGTGAGGTGCGTGAAGTGAAGAGACAGATTGCGGGACTGGAGAGGGGTATTGCGGAGATGGAGGAGAGATTGCGGGAAATTGACGAGGCACTTTGCAGGCAGGAGACACTTTCGGATTCTGGGAAGGTGCAGAAGTTGATGATAGAGCGTGATGATCTGGATAAGCGGCTCAAGGATTCGTATGCTGGCTGGGAAGAAATGAGCTTAAGGCTTGAGGACATGAAGGAGTGATTTTTGGTGAGCAACATAACTGTAGTTTGCTGCTGGAACAACGAGAAAGTATACGGTGATTTTGTGGAGACCCTGAAGAGTCAGAGCATCCCGTGCGAAATCATAGGCATAGACAACCGGAGTAACAAGGGCTTTAAGTCATGTGCTGCGGCGTATAACTCAGTGATTGGGCAGGTCAAGACGAAGTATGTGCTGTATTCGCATCAGGATATACTACTGCATGATCGGGAAGCACTCGCAAGATTCGTGTCATACCTAGAGCGCACTGGCAAGGACGATATTTTGGGTGCGGCAGGAGTGAGATTTGACTCACCTGAAGGATTCTCGAACGTGACTCATATCCATAACAAGACTGGAGAGCTAGTACACGGCACAGCAAGTTTTCCTGAAGGCGGTATGATGGAGTGCGACACCGTAGATGAGTGCATATTCGGAGGGCATACGGAACATTTTCGAGGACACCCGTTTGACGAGAAAGTGTGCAGCAATTGGCATCTGTATGCGGTGGAGGAGTGTTTACGGACGAAGGCACTGCTTGGCGGAAAAGCGTGGTGCTGTGATGTGCCTGTGTTTCATCTATCTTCTGGGACGACTGGCCCGGCATTTTTGTATGGGTTTTACAAAGTATGCAGGAAGTACGCTGAATATTTCCCGTTTATTCGGACGACATGTTTTGAGGCGAGGACGGATTTTGTACATTTATTCCCGTTTTTTGGCTACAAGTGGAGTCGTTCTGTATTGTGGGTGATTCTCCGTAAGATTGGTCTGTATGAGACCGTCAAGAAAATACTCCGTTGATGCTGCGTGATGGGCATTCTCGTAATGGGGTATTCTCCGGAATATTTGGCAGTTATTGATGCTGTGTGAGGGGATATACTCCGGAATATGAGGCAGTTATTGATGCTGTGTGAGGGGATATGCTCCGGAATATGGAGCAGCCAAGAAAGTACTTCATTGATCTTGTGTGAGGAATTACTCTCTGAAATATGATACAGCCATGAAATCTATCACATAGAACAATATTCATAAAGGTTGAAGGGGGCAAACAGCGGATTTTTCTCTCTCACTGTGATATAATGCACTCGTCAAGAAGCTGAGGGGCTTTGCGACAAACGATCCGTATCAAGAATCATGAGGAGGTTATTATTATGGCAAAAGCAAAAGTAAATCAGGATGCATGTGTAGGATGCGAGTCATGCGTAGGCGCGTGCCCCGTAGGAGCAATTTCCGTGACTGACGGTAAGGCCAGCGTGGATGCAGGTGCTTGCTGCGAGTGCGGAAGCTGTGTATCGACTTGCCCGGTAGGAGCAATTGAGCAGTAAGTAGCAGATACACTAACAACTAAGAATTTCAGGCCGGCAGGGAATAATCACCACAACCCCAGCCGGTTTTTTGTTGGCCGCGTTTCTTCCCAGCACAATATTTCCCCCCGCAAAGAATCCCCACGAAAATTATTCAGGTACAATATACACAGATATTCCCATACTGAACTAACGAAAGGAGAATACTTCATGAATTTTTCTCTGCCACCAAATACTCCGCAGGGTCAGGCTGATGCTATCACCGCCAACGAAAAGCTAATCACCGTCGGAGCAGGAGCTGGCACAGGCAAAACTTGGGTACTCACTGAACGATACACACGTTTGCTTATGGAGGATAACGAGCTTTCACCGTCGGAGATACTCACTCTCACGTACACCGAAGCCGCCGCCGGAGAGATGAAGGCCAGAATCACACACAGAGTCCAAGAGGCACTGAAAGACGTTGCTGACCCGGAACGTAAGCGCGTGATACTTGACGGGCTTGCTGACCTGTGGATTTCGACTATACACTCTTTTGCAGCGAGGCTCATACGCGAGTCTGGGCTGTCTCTGGATATTGATCCGGGTGCTTCGGTAATCACTACACAGCAGGAAAATGATTTCTGGGACACTCTCGCACGAGCGGCAGAGTTCGCCAAACTTGGGGAGCTTGCTCGGACATACGGCGACAAAAAGTTGCGGGAGCTTGCGGACTCTCTGGACAACAGCAATTCTCACAACAACAACGAATCTCCGGACAGCGGCACAAACTTTTCGGCAATCGTCGCGAAATGGGGTGCGTATAGACTCAGCAGGTTTGCGTGTGAGACGGCGGAGCTGCATGCATCTTCGGGGCGTTCGTGGCAGGAAATGCTGGACTGGCTGGAGGATGACTCGCTGATTGATTCCGCAAAGGGGAAACTTGAGGAGGTATTATTACCTGAATGGAGGGAAGTGTGGGAGATTTTCGCGGATGTTCCTGAGCTTCCGATGCCTAAGACCAAAAAATCAGACAGTGCAGGTGTAATCTTCAACAATATGCTTGCAAAATACAGAGGCCGAAAACCAGACAAAAGGACTCTTCAGGATTTTTATTCTGACCTTATGCAGGCCAATAGCGTAAACGGACAGCCCTTCACAGCCTTAAAGCAATATTTATACGATTTACCTTTAGGAGAATGGAAGAAAACAAGACCAAAACCCGCACGCGAAATCACTCCACACATTGACGACTCACTCACACACGAGGAACTCACCACGCGTAAAACCCTCCTCACGTTCTGCGCACTCTCTTGGGGAATGTGGGACACCATGAAACGCCGCCGTGGCCTACTCTCATTCTCCGACATGATCAACCACGCACGTACAGCCATTAGCAACAACGCCGTCACCAGAAAGTTCAAGCATATTCTGGTCGATGAGTTTCAGGACACAGACCCCCTGCAATTCGGCATGATTCAGGCTCTCGCGGAAAAACATGATGCATATCTTTTCGTCGTGGGAGACCTCAAGCAGTCAATATATCGCTTCCGTCACGCAGACCCCTCACTCTTCGCAAACCTCATAGACATAAAAGCCGACCGCAGAGTTAATCTTGATACCAGCTTCCGGACAAAAGCAGACCTTTTAGCAGTCATCAACTCCCTTTTCTCCGAGATTTGGCGCAACGGACTCGGAAAGGCTAAACCCATGAACACGCAGCTCTATCATCCCGTCAAGCCCATCACGTCAGACTCAGAACGCGACTCCGGAACTATGCCGAAATTCACCGTGATACTTTCTCCGCACAGCACAAGCAGCCTCGAACAGGCCCGCAAGAATCTCGCAGAAGAGTTAGCCCGAAAGATTCATGACTGGGTACGTGAACAGCGCACTATCTGGGACAAGAAAGCCCAAGCTATACGTCCGGTGAAGTATGCTGATTTTGCAGTGCTTACTCCTGCACGAAGCATATACCCCGTACTTGAGGATGCTCTGGACAAATTCGGAATCAAGTCCATTCAGGACAAAAGCACAGATTACTTTGCGCGTGGTGAAGTCAGTGATGTGGTGTGTCTTTTACGGGCTGCTGCTGACGTGAACGATGATTTTGCGGTTGCAGGCTGGCTGATGTCCCCGTTCTCCGGAGTCAGTGAGGATGACGCATTGAGGGTGTTGACTCTCGTGAATGATAAGACACGTCCCATTACGCTCGTGCGTGAGAATTTCCCTGAGGCATATTCTCGGCTTGAGTACTATGCTCTTGTCGGCGAACATGAAGGCCCAGCAGGACTGGTAGAACTTTTTGACAGAAACCGTCAGTGGCTCTCGTGCTACAAACCAAATGACAGAATGAGGGTGCTGCGAAATATCCGGCTTGCTGTTCAGGTGGCGAGGGAGTTCCAGCGTTCAGGGACATCGAGTCTGAGTGCATGTGCTGAGTGGCTCACTAGGACAGTCCGCAATGAAGTTCCCTACGAAGAACCCGCTTGGCATGACGACCGCGAGAACGCCGTACGACTCGGGACAGTTCACTCCGCAAAAGGCTTAGAGTATCCGGTTACTGTAGTGTTTGACCAGCGCACAAAGAAGAAGGCAAACTCACAAGCTCTCAGGCCGTCGCGAGAATTAGGGCTGGTGTTCACGAGGATACCTGACGAGATCACTAAAGGCCAAGAAATCACACCCAAACTCTCAGCGTGGGAGAGCCTTTTAGCGGACGAGGGCGAAGAGGAAGAGCAGACTAGACTCTTTTACGTTGCGGCAACACGAGCGCAGGACAGCTTGATTTTCTGCGGGATGACTGACGCTAATGCCGGACAGCCCCATAAACACACGTGGACGAAGCTATTATGCGATAAGTATGATGACTTTTCCCCCGTTACTGCTCAGGAATTGACTCCTGATGTTTTCCCTGAAGTGAACGGCCAAGATTCTGAATCTCCACTGCATCCCGTGAGTATAGTACATGCGAAAAATTCACTCCGGCAGATATCGGCAACGTCATTCGCGCTGTATGAGTGGTGTCCGTTCGCATGGAGACGCAGCTACAAGCAGGGCAGGACTCTCACGTGGGAGGACCCCGCAGACAAAGCAGAGAGTTTTGATCAGGACGGCTACACAGGAGGCGCGGAAGTCGGGAGCATTGCGCACTGGATTCTGGCTCGGTGGCCTGAAGGTGAGGACTACGAGGCAGAACTTGACCGCTGGCTGCACGATAAGGCGGTGTTGTCGCTTTTGCCGGGACATTTGCGGGCGGCATGGAGGAGGAACGACAAGAATCCTGACTCTCCACTCAGAGAATGGCTGTTGAGATTCGCAGGCAGTGACACAGGAAAATTGCTCAGGTCTCGCACGGACATTCAGCGGGAAAAAGCCTTCAGGGTTTCACTGAACGAGTACACGAGTCTGGCGGGAGCTGTTGATGCCGTCTTCGGGAATGAGATCATCGACTACAAGATTACGAGCGTTGAGAATGCACCCAAAGGCCTGTACGAGTCGCAGCTGGATTTTTACGCCCTTGTGCTGCACATGATGACCGGTGCGGAGAGCGTGAAGAGTACTATTGCGTTCCTGCGTGAGGGAAAAACCGAGTCCAGAGTCATCACAGACTTTGCGGGCATTCAGGAAAGAGTCATAATTGCTGCGGAGGAGTGCGCTTGCGGAGAATATCTGCCTAATCACAAACATTGCGGGGACTGCCCGTACAAGAAGGGATGCGTGAATTACAATGCAGGAGTTCAAGAGTGAGAAACACCGCGAGAAACACAACGAGCTTCACAAAGAGCATTACTTGACGTGCGAGAAGTACTATATCTTTGAGCTGTTGACTGTCGCCGGCGGAATGATGGGGCTGTACACGTATAATTTGCGTGGCGGAGTGTTCAGCAATGCCCAGACCGGAAATGTCGTGAAGATGGCTGCTGCGTTCGGTCGCGGACAGTGGCGGGAATGCTGGTACTACTTCATACCGTTCACGGCGTATATTCTGGGTACGATTCTGTCGGAGATACTTCCGGAAAAGGTGAAACATACGCACTTCATCAGGTGGGACACGCTTTTAGTGGGGTGTGAGATTCTTGTGCTGCTCTTGATCGGGTTAATGCCGTTCACTTGGCCGGATCAGATTGCGCAGGTCGTGATAAATTTCCTGTGTGCGATGCAGTTCAACACGTTTCGGCAGGCTGAGGGCGTACCTATGGCGACTACTTTCGTGACGAACCATGTCCGGCAAATAGGCATAAGCATAGCCAGAATCATCAAGAGACGCGAGAAAGATTCCGAAGCTCACGCACAACTTGAGGAACATATTGGCATCAGACTCGCGAAAATCAACACGGATACTTCTCCGTACACAGCAGAACGTTCGAAAATGTCCAAGCACGTAAAACTAATCATAGCTTTCTTCACCGGCGGAGTGATAGTTACTGCACTGAGTTCCTACCTGCTGGAGAAGACTATATGGCTCGCGATTATCCCGCTGAGTGCATGTTTTGCGGTAATGCTCAGGTCGGATCTGGTCTATGAGCGCGAAATGCTGGACCTGACTCCACACGGACACTAGACGGTGAATCATCATGAAGAACACATACACAATAGCAGGCAGAAATATACTGATAGAGTCTCTGTACCCTGATGTTCACGAGTATTGCAGGGACTATCTGGCAGAAAATGCAGCACCGGATTTTTCCGTGAGTATTTCGCAGAGTGACATAGACTTCGAACGCTCAAGAACCATTCACGATTACCCATACAGTGACGGATATTTGGAGGAGCTCGCAGTCTACAGGAAGATCGCCGAACGTATGCCCTCGTACAACACGGTACTGATACACGGCTCTGTACTGGCTGTTGACGGAGCAGGGTACATGTTCACGGCCTCCAGCGGCACAGGCAAATCCACACATGCGGCACTCTGGAGAAAATATCTCGGCGCAAGAGTCACCATGATCAACGACGACAAGCCCCTAGTGAGAATCTCAGGAGGCAGGGCTGAAGTTTTCGGGACTCCCTACAACGGCAAGCACAGGCTCGGCACAAACACATCCGTTCCACTGAAGGCTATATGCATTCTGGAGCGTTCAGTGCAGAATCACATAGTCGGAATCCCGCCGCGTGACGCATACACTATGATTCTTCAGCAGACATACAGGCCTCACGATACTGCTATGCTTGTGAGGACGCTTGAACTTGTTGATGAGCTTATGGGTGCAGTGGAGTTTTACCGGCTGGGCTGCAACATGGATATTCAGGCCGCAGAGATGGCCTATAACGCAATGAAAGGATGATGAGTAATCGTGAAGTTGAGCAGTGAATTTCTGTACCACGAGTGCGACGGAGAAGTGTATCTTGTGCCGTCAGGGAAGGCGAAATTTTCCGGAGTGGTGAAGGGCAATAAGACGTTCGGTGCGATTCTTGGCCTGCTTCGTGAGGAGACTACAGAGCAGAGAATCATAGACACCTTACGCAAAGAATACAGTGATGCTCCCGAAGGAATGATAGAGCGTGACGTGAAGAGGGCAGTCGAGAGTTTGCGCAAGATAGGTGCGGTCGAGTGAGCAGCATTCAGGAATATTTAGACTCTGCCGGAACACTAATATACACGAACAAGGGAGTCAGTATGCTTCCGTTACTGCGTCAGGGTAAAGATATGTTCATCATCACGAAGAAAGGCCCACAACGCTGCAAGAGGGGCGACGTAGTACTCTTCAGGCGCGAAACTGACAATGTACTTCACAGAATCATACACGTCAATCCGGACAGCTACGACATACTCGGCGACAACTGCATAGCCTACGAAAGGGGCATCAGTGATTCTGACATCATGGGCGTAATGACGGGCTTTATTCGCGGCGGCAAAGAATACAGTGTTGACGGGACAGGCTATAGACTCTACACGTTCATAATGCTTCACACGATACCAGCAAGAATATTCGCAAAGAAGGTGTTTTCTCGTGCAAAAAGGCTTATCCGAGCAGGAATACATGCAGTCAGCTCATGACCTGATATATATTCTGTCGTGTGTGCTGAATCACAAGACCCCAGACCCTGCGAGAATCAGGGCTATGAATCTTCACAGTCTACTCATCACGGCCAAGAAGCACATGGTGAGTTCACTGGCAGCGTTTGGGCTGGAGAGGGCAGGAGTTCAGGATGGGGCATTCGTTCAAGCGAGGCTTAAGGCCATACGAAGATATGTGCTTGTTGAGCTGGATATGCATTCAGTGACGCGAGCACTGGAGGACGCAAAAATCTGGTACATGCCGCTGAAAGGTTCGGTGCTGAAAGAATATTACCCTGCTGTTGGGACGCGGGAGATGTCGGACATAGATATACTTGTTGACGCATCAAGGACTGGTGATGTCAGAAGGATAATGCCCAGTTTGGGATTCTCTGGGGATATGTTCAACAGCGCGATAGATGACGACTACCATAAAGACCCGTGCAGTGAGTTCGAGATGCACAAGACTCTTTTCGGCTCTGAACACGGCGAGAGTCTCATGAGCTATTATGCGGACGTGAAGGCAAGACTCATACAGGACTCTCCGGGGAAATATGCGTATCACTTCAGCAACGAGGATATGTATGTCTACATGACGGCACACGAGCGCAAACACTACGAGACCTACGGGACGGGATTACGGGCACTTGTGGACACGTATATATTCCTGAGGAAGTATAGTGACTCTCTGGACTGGGGATATATTCACGGAGAGTGTGAGACTCTGGGAATCTCTGACTTTGAGCGCAGGAACAGGGAGCTTTCACAAAAAGTATTCTGCGGCGGTGAGCTGAGTGACTCGGAGCTGGAAATGCTCAGGTATATTATTCTGTCTGGAGTTCACGGAGTAACAGAGCACATGATTCACAATGAGCTGAAGAAATACGGGAAGGCAAAATATTTCCTGTACAGAATCTTCATACCGATGAGTGCAGTGAAAACCCGCTACCCGTTCTTTGCGCGCCACAAAATACTGTTGCCATTGCTGCCGGTGTACAGGCTCATAAAGCGGATATACATCAGCAGGTGGCAGTTCTTCGTGAAGCTGAAGCAGGAAGCGGAAAAACTTTCACAAAAAACGTGAAAGCATAAGCACCAGCAGCACCAACACACTAACTGAATACAGACACGGCCTCGTTGAGATCTTCTGCGAGGCTCTCTAGTGTCTCTGTATCGTCCGAAACCTGCTTGACGTTTCCTGCGATGGAGTCTATAGATGCTGCTACTTGCTCATTAGTGGCAGAAGTTTCTTCGGAGACTGCGGCCAAGTCGCTCACTTCACTCAGAATAGTATCCTTGATGCTCTCGAGTCTGGCGGTAATTTCCGAGACAGCATCGATTTCCTGAAGGGACAGCTTGATTTCTTCAGCCAGCAGCATGAATTTATCGTGTGTCGTGTGCAATAACTGCCCTTCCTCCGTGATGAGTTCCCTAACTTCAGCGGCCTGTTCCACGCACTCACGTGACAACGCCATAATCTCCTGCACTATGCCGTTAATCTGTTCGGCTGAGTCGTTGGAGTCCCCTGCGAGTTTCTTGATCTCCGCTGCAACGACACCGAAGCCCTTACCTGCCTCACCAGCACGTGCTGCCTCAATCCCTGCGTTGAGAGAGAGCAAATTAGTCTGCGTAGCTATGTCCGTGATCATCCTGACCTTGTCGGCGATTTTCGAGATAGCGAAGTCAGTAGCGTGTATCCTGTCGGTGATGATGTCGATAGCTTTCGAGGACTTTACGGAAGATTTTGTTGCGCTGTCTATGTATTCGAGGGCTGAAGTGTTGGCTTCGTTCATGGACTGAGAATTTTTGTTGAGGTTATCGACATTTGCGACTGCCTGGCCGATTATGCCGCCCATGTCTGCGATGTTTTCGTTGATGGTTCTGACGTTAGAGGCCATGCTGATGGTGGTTTTTGCGAGGTCCTGAATGGAGCCGGCGATCTGTGATGACGCAAAAGATGCTTCGTGAGCCATAGTGTCGGTGGATTTGACGGTTTCGGCGAGGGAGTAAGCGGAGTCCTGAATCTTCATGACGACATCACCCAGCACTGAGCCTATATGTTCAGCGGCGCGGATGAGCTGTGAAGTTTCTGCGATGCTGGTCTTTGCGTGAATGTGAGTGTCTTCGGAGACGTTGAGGAGGTTATCGATTCTGTGAGCGACTTCCTGAAGTGGATCAGCGATTTTTCTGGCAGCAATCATAGTAATCACTGTGAAGACCGCGATTAGCAAGACACTTATGGATATTATGATGACATAGATTCTCCATAGTGCATTCTGTATTTCTGTGGCGGGTTTTCCTGAGAAGGCCATACCGTAGACTTTGGAGCCGTATTGTATGGGCATGTAGTAGACGTGATAATCAATGCCGTTGATTTTGACGCTGTCGGAGTAGTAGTCTTTGCCCTGACTGACTGCGCGCCATACTGCGTCAGAAGCAGGAGTGCCCTCGATGCGTTTGCCGTTGGAGTCCATGATTGTGGTCATGAAGCGTATATTTTCCCGGAAGAGTGTGAAGTCGACACCAGTGGTGCGCATTTTGTCGATGTATGAAGTGTCGTACCGGATGAAGCCGTTGACGAGGTCGTAGCCGTTGACGATGTCGTACTCGTAGTATTCTCTGAGAGCGCGTGATGCGACCATAAGGGATTCTTTAGTGGACTGTTTGAGGCTGTTGACGAAGATGCGGGAGGTAATGACAGCGATGATGACGACAGCGAGGATTAGGGGGATGAGGGAGAGCATGATGAGCATGGATTTGAGGGTGATATTTTTCACGGTAAACACTTCCTGTATTAACGATTACAATTGCGGAAAAATGATAGCACTTCGAGTATAAAGTAGTGATAGAATCTTTGCGAAGGGGGTTCAGAAAATGATGGAGGCAGGATAAATTTTACAGCTACATTTACAGCTACAGACAGCCATCATAAATTTAGCAAGCAAAAGTATTCACAGCACCCCTGACTGCAAACAAATCGGCTATTTTTTCACACAGCACTCATCCCCAATACACAGCCATCAACACCAACACACTGCAATCACTCTTCAGACACATTCAGGTCCGTAATCTTCCGAGCATCATACGGAGTCTGCTGGTACACAAAATAGTTCAGCCAGTTCGAATACAGAAGATTTGCGCTAGATCTCCACGTACACACCGGCTGTTTCGTATCGTCATCGTTTGGGAAATAGTTATACGGTACATGTATCGCCAATCCCGCCCGTTTGTCCCGCCAATACTCCAGCGCAAGCGTCTCCGGATCGTATTCCGAATGCCCCGTCACAAATAGCTGCCTGCCCTCGTTCGTAGAGACTACATACACTCCTGCCTCGTCGCTCTCAGCAAGAATCTTCAGTGCAGGAACTTTCACTATATCCCCGCGCATGATGGTCGTATGCCGTGAATGAGGCACCATGAATGTATCATCAAATCCCCTGAAGAGTATGCAGTTCTTGCGTGTGACTCTGTGCTTGAAGACTCCGAACATCTTACTGTGCAGATGAATCTTCGGGACTCCGTAGTGATAGTACAGTCCCGCCTGAGCTCCCCAGCATATGTGAAACGTACTGTGAACGTGTGATTTGCTCCACTCCATAATCTCGCACAGCTCCTCCCAGTAATACACCTCCTCAAACGCAAGATGCTCAACCGGTGCGCCCGTGATGATCATTCCGTCAAAGTATTCATGTTTCACCGCGTCGAACGTCCTGTAGAAAGCAAGCATGTGTTCTGCTGGGGTATGTTTGGGAGTGTGTCCGCTCGCAGCAATAAGCTCAATCTCAACCTGAAGGGGAGTATTGCCCAAAAGACGGGCTAACTGTGTCTCAGTAGTTATCTTTGTGGGCATGAGGTTAAGGATGAGTATGCGCAAGGGTCTTATGTCCTGACTCATAGCGCGCCTGCGAGTCATTACGAAGATATTTTCACGTTCCAGTACGCTTGCTGCCGGAAGGTCTCCGGGAATGTTTATCGGCATGGTAATTTACTCGTCTGCTTTCTGCCTGAATATCTGCTCAAAGGCTTTGTGTGTCTCACTCGGAAGAATCCTGTAACCCTTTTTCTCCTTAGTCATCCACAGTGAATAATCCCTGTAGAAGGACGCTGCCATCGCCATTATGGATTTTTTGCGGTTCTCCTTGATCTGCTCGTAAGGGTTCTTGACTTTCCTGTCCTCGTCGGTGTCCCATCTGTACGCGGCAAGTGCATATGCTGCGGATCTATCTTCGCCGTTAGTCGGGAACGCAGGCAATAATAACGTGTTGTCCGACCAGTCATAAGTGCCGAGTCCCATACCCGGAACGAAAATAGCTCTCGGCAGTCCGTACATTCTGACTCTTGGGACGTTGAACATAGCAATATCCATTCTGCACATGGACTCTAGAAGCTTGTAGGAGTTCGCGTAGTCTATGGGCAAAGCTCCGGCCTGACAGAGCAGGGAAGTATCTGTGCGTGCGTTCTTGGCCGGGACAGCAAGGTATTCGCGTTTCTTGACGAGCATGTTTCGGAGTTCGGCGCGCTTCATGTTTGCGGACATTTCTGCGCAGGCGTCAGTGATTTTCTTGGTACGTCTAGCGATTTTTGCTGCGTCAATCTGCGAGTAGAGTATCTCCCGTGCAAGAATCTTCGTAGTATCGTGGATCTGCATGAACTTTTCGGCTCTGGGAGCAGGAAGGGGGTTATCGTCCTTTTTGCGTGCGGAGTTGACGGCGAGCATGAGAGAGTTTTCCGCGTCTAGGTAGGCTTTACGTTTCTGTGAGAGTGCCTGACGGGAAGATTCATCACCT
>JAFTBT010000010.1 GCA_017455085.1 Synergistaceae bacterium | reverse complement strand
TGTGCTGGGCTTGGCCGGAAAAATGGGGATTGACGGTAACAGAATCATCTTCACCGGCTCACTGACTGACTGGCGGGACTCTGAATTTGCCGGACAGATTTGGCTGAACCCTGAAGAGATATATCCGGACTTTTACGCGGCCAAGTACGACATCGGGGAAGTCATGAGACTTGCGAAAAACAGCGGCTATACTGTCCTGAACATAGACTACAGAATCCTGAACGATGCAGTGATATATTCTGCAAACATGTACGGCGTAAATTTGAGCCTGTGGACAATTGATGACCCTCAAGAACTCCCTAAAGATATTTATACTTCACATGTCATTAACATAACGACTAATTACCCTTCAAGAATCGTGAACGCTCTCAACGCTTAAACTCTCAGCTGCAAAAACTTGCTGCACATACATAACAAAAGCCCCTGAAAGATAGCAGCTATCTTTCAGGGGCTGTAACTTTCTCAATAATGGTGGGTGATAGAAGAATCGAACTTCTGACCTCTTCCGTGTCAAGGAAGCGTTCTACCTCTGAACTAACCACCCTTCAGCAAAACGCAGAGTATCATATCAGAATTTGCGGGTTTGTCAAATTTCACACAGTCTTTCATGTAAAATCTTCCAGTAAAAATTTATGAGTATTGCTAAACATTCAAGGGTGTATATGCGCAAAATTAAAGTCTGTTGATGTTAGACCGATAAATATCACGTGAGGGCACGGAAGCCGATTTACTGCAAGGGACTGCAGCACAAAACCAATCTAGAATTTTCAACGATAACTATATATTGAGAGACGAGGATTAATCTTATCCCGTTTGCAGGAGGCTAAAAACATGAGGATCTATCACAACATACCGGCTCTCACGGCGTATAACGCGCTGAACAGCACGAATACCGCCATGGAGAAGACCATTCAGAAGCTCTCGACGGGTCTGCGGATAAATTCCGCCGCAGATGACGCAGCAGGCTTCGCAATCAGCGAGAAAATGCGCTCCCAGATTTCCGGACTGGAGATCGCGATACGCAACACTCAGGACGCGACATCAATGCTTCAGGTGGCGGAAGGAGCTTTAGGCGAGACGAACTCCATGCTCCAGAGGATGCGTGAGCTTGCAGTGCAGGCCAGCAACGACACATTGACCAGTCAGGACAGGAGCTATATTCAGTTAGAGATTGACCAGCTTGCGGATCAGATAGACAGGATTGCGAACACTACGCAGTTCAACAAGAAGAGGCTGCTTGACGGGTCGAGCGCAGGCATTACGACATCGAGCAACCTGAACGTGAAAGCGTATGTGAATGGTTCGCTGAGGTCTATAGACCAGTTCGGACAGAAGAAATCTTTTGAGGGCAACTACAGGATCAGCGTCAAGGTAGATCCAAGTCAGGCAGGCAACGGCCAAGTGCAGAAGTCCTCAATCATGACGATAAAGCACCCTAACGTTATTACTGACGTTACGCTGAACTCAGACGACGGCGTTACGAAAGTAACAGTAGACAGCCTTCCGGCAGCCACTTATGAGCTTGTCGCCGGGGACGCTGATTCAGACGGTGCAAGAATAGTAGGAGCATACGGCTTCACTAAAGTTAATGATGATGATGAATCGGTCAATATGCTGGGTGAAGAACTGGAATCGTTTTTCACTGCAAACGCAACCGACAATCTTCACAATGCAAGTATACTCTTTGAGGTAACTTCAGCTACAAAAAATGATGAAGGTGTAGTTACAAGTGTTACCCTCAAAGCGCAGTCAAATATCCTCAAAGTTGACGGCACTGTTGATAACGTTGTGAAGGAAAATATTATCCTTGAGATACCTACAGACGAGACAGAAGTTGAGTCAGCAGACCTCTCTGAGCTTTTAGGCCAGACAGTAGGAGAAGATGACGATCCTGTTTTCACTATGACGTATACAGCTCCAGATTCCACTGATGATTGTTCGTTCGGAGTGGGAGCAAAGTTTGTAGTCAATGTAGCAGGTGCAGGCGGAGACCTTGACGCTAACGCAGACACCGATGATATAGAAGCCGATATGTCCGTAACAGTGAAGGGCAAAATTGACACGAACTGGCCGGATTCCTGGAAAGGCGAATCGCTGGATACTGAAGGCGAAACTGTTGAAGTTGATGATAATACCACTGCAGACGAGTACGACTATTATGTGTCCCGCTTCCTGAAGTATAACCTCAACTCCGAGGCCTGCCAGAATAAGGATATCCACTTCCGCAATTTCTACCTAAACAGCGACAACGGCACGGTCTATCAGGGCGATGTTATCATGACGACAAACGATAAATTCTCCACAGAGGAAAATGACGGCAATATTGTCGCCGATGACATCCTCACCAGATTCACCGCCGCATACATCGGCAAGACAGCAACCGGAGACACCAAGCTCCGCGACCTCAACACATTCTGGAACTCGTCAGGTGTCTTCATGCTCGACACGCCCAAGACCATCACCATCACCCAAGGCGACGGCAAACAGGCCTCCGTCACGCTGTACTCAACTGACACAGTCAATCAGCTCCGCGACAAGTTCAACACAGCCATCGGTGTAGATCTGGGGCAGGCTCAGTACGTTGACGGCGAAGGCACA
>JAFTBT010000070.1 GCA_017455085.1 Synergistaceae bacterium | reverse complement strand
AGTTCAACGAGGTAGAGCAGCTAGAGGATATACTCATCCCCACACCCAGCGGCCAGCCCGTGAGACTCTCAATGCTCGGTGAAGTTGTTGACGGTGAGACTGACCAAAGGAGTATGGCTCGCTCTGACGGGCATCCTGTGGTGCAGTTGCGTATAAGTCCGCGCTCAAATGCTGACGTTGTGGCAGCAGGAAAGCAGATAAAACGGCTCATGGAGCGCACAATGAAGGAGTATCCTGATTTCACGTATGAATACACGTACGATGATACAGGCTTTGTTGAGTCGGCGGTCAAGAATATCATTCGTGATACAGCAATCGGAATCGCGTTGACTGCGTTGGTGATATACCTGTTTTTGGGGAGGTTCGGTGCTACGTTTATTGTTGCGTTCTCGATGCCGGTAGCATTTGCGGCTACGTTCGTTCCCCTACAGATTCACAAGTACACCCTGAATCTGATGAGTACATTGGGGCTTGCGCTGTCGATGGGTACGCTGGTCATGAACGCAATCCTGATCATACAGAACATATACAGATTCCGTGATATGGGCTATGAGCCTTTTGCGGCGGCAGAAGAAGGCACTGTAGAAATCTCGATGTCTGTGCTTGCAGGAGTGCTTACGAATTTAGGAGTGTTTATGCCGGTTGCGTTGATGAGTACGATTGCGGGGCAGTTCCTGAAACCCTATGCAGTAACTATCGTGTACGCTACGGTGTTTTCGCTGTGGGTAACTATGGCCGTAACTCCGTGCCTAGCCGCAAGAATGAAGCACCATAAGGGAGACCAAGAAATACCCTTAATCGGAAAGATACTCACGGGCTGGTGGAACTGGATATTTGACGGCTTCAGGGATCTATTCTTCATCATCCTGCACCTAGCGATGAGATTCCCAATGCTCACGATATTATTCACCGTTCTTGCTACATACGGCTCGCTTAAGCTGGGAGGGTTTATCGGTACGCAGTTCACCCCCACGATGGATGACGGCACAATCAGAATCACCCTAACTATCGACAACAATTCATCTATCCACAAGACCGCAGACTTGATATATAAATCCGAAGAGTACATAGACTCGCTGCCTGAGCGCAAATACATCCGCAACATGGTATCGACAGTAGCCGGATCAATGCGGAGTTCGTCAATCAGTCAGGCGCAGATAGCCCTATACATGACCGATGACCCCGAAAGGCCTTCGAGTGAGAGATTCGCAGACCAGCTCCGCAGATGGTTCAACAAACTTCCGGGAGTGCAGGTGTCAATCGCGGCGGTACGTTCAGGATTCGGCAACCCGATAGAGATTCAGGTGAAGGGTCAGGATTTGAATCAGCTCTACACGATTGCGGAGGAGATCCGCGCACGAGGCAGAGTGATTCCCGGAATTCGAGACCTCGAAATCGAGATGGAGATGGGTAAACCTGAGCTTGAGGTTTCGCCAATCAGGTGGAGACTCGCACCACTGGGGCTGAACATTTCGGACTTGGCCGGAATCGTGAGAGGGTATCTCATCGGTCGTGACGCAGGCAAATTCCGTCAGGGAGGCTACGAATACGACATCAAGGCCAGAATCTCCAGAGAGAAGGCAAGCGATATTTTCCAGGCACATGAACTCCCAATCATGACCGGTTACGGATTAGTACCCCTTGACGAAATGGCAGATATCTATTGGGGAGATGCCCCGACAGAGATTCGCAGGGTTGAGCGTGAAAGAGCTGTAGTAATTACGGGAAGAGTCCGCTACATCACTTCCGGTGAAGGCAACGCGAGAATGCGGGAGGTCGTGAACTCGATGACTCTGCCTGAAGGTGTGAGCATAAACTTCGGCGGAGAACAGGAGGACATGGCCGAAAACTTCATAGAGCTCATCAGGACGCTGATTATTGCAATCGTAGTCACGTATCTTGTTGTAGCGTCAATCCTTGAGAGCTGGGTGTACAGCCTGATAATACTTGCTACTGTTCCGATGGCAGCAATAGGAGTCGTGCCTGCAATGCTGATCTCTGAGGTGAATATATCGATCTTCGCTCTGATAGGAATGATTATGCTTGTGGGAATGGTCGTGAATAACGCAATAGTTGTCGTAGATTACGCGGAAGTTCTGCGGCTGAAGGGGACGCATCCGTATGAAGCAGTCGAAGAAGCGTGTCATGTGCGGTTCAAGTCGCTGTTGATGGCGGTGGTTACGTCAGTGGTATCGCTAGTGCCGCTGCTGTCGACAGGTAGAGGCTCGGAGATGAAGAGGCCGATTGCTGTTGTGGCGATAGGAGGCCTGATTGCTGGAGGAATGCTCGCGATGCTGTCGATACCTGCTGGGTATAAGCTGGTGTGGCGCGTAAAACTCTGGTGGGCTAGAGTCAGAGGCCATGAAGAGCTGGACACTGACGAAGAATATGATGATGACGACGACGGAGAAGAGTAACATGCTGAGTTATGAAAATATTGCGAGGCTGGCACTTGAAGCTATGCTCGTGGAAGTGTCTGTAACTCCCAAGCCCGGACTCGTCGACAGAAATAACTCCGGAGCGCATAAGGATATGGATTTCTTCACGTTCATGAAGAGCGTCGCTGCGTTGAGTGGATATTTTGATGAGTGTGCTTTTGACGGTACAAGCACTTTTGATGTAGGAGATACAACAGGCAACAGTCCCGTAACAAAAATGCTCGATGATCTGCGGGAGATAGGCGTTCAGGCTGAACAGGATATGTTCTACGCAACAGGAGGCATAAATACCCATAAAGGCGAAATTTTCTCGCTGGGCATCATGTGCGGAGCTGCCGGGTATCTTGATGAAGCATATGGACATGTCACCGCTGATACTGTGCTGGAAACTGCAAAGGTCATCTGTGCCGGACTCTGTGACCGCGATTTTGCAGAGACACGCAAAAAATCTCCCGAACTCCTCACCAAAGGCGAACAAGTCTATCTCACTCACGGCATCACTGGAGTCAGGGGCGAAGCTGAAAACGGCTATCCTGTCGTCAAGAATCACGCCCTCCCTGCACTCAGGCACTACCTCGCTGACGGGTTGAGCATGAATGACGCACTCGCCTTCACGCTGATTCACATCATGGCCGAAAACGTCGACACTAACATTATCGCCAGACATGACCTAGACACAGCAAAAGAGGTTATGCAGCTCTCTCACAGACTCATTGATGAGGGATTAAGCATCACGAAGATTCGCACCCTTGACGACGAATTTATCCGCCGCAACATCAGCCCAAGCGGAAGTGCTGACCTCCTCGCAGTAACGTACTTCCTCCACGAACTGGAAGGACTCTACACTTCAGCTCACTAGCTACATGTACTTCACATTCCGGCCAAGTGATCGGATATATCCCTTCATGAACGCCGGAATTTCTTTTCCCAGTGCTGCCTTCACGCTCACGAATCCCTTCCTGATGTTCACGCTCTCAATGCCGTAATGACTCCCGAAGTTCTTCACCGCCATCACTCCGGCCAAGTAGTTCACCTCACTCGGCAGCGGCCCGAACCTGTCACGAATCTCGCTCATGATTGCCGAAAGTTCATCAACACCTATAGCGTTAAGCATTCGCCTGTACATCGTGATACGCACATCATCCTGCGGAATATAGCTCTCCGGAATAAACCCGTTGCCCCTGTCCGAAACTATCTCCGTCAATTTCCGTTCACCGACTCCGCGTAACCTGTTGAGTTCCTGCTCCAGTAGGCTGTAGAAAATGTTGTAGCTCCCGTTATGAGTGTTGCCGTGCTGGTGTGTTCCTCCTACGTCACCGCCGCCGCGAATGTCCAGATCCCTCCGAGCGATCTCGTAGCCGCTTCCGAGCTCCGTCATGGTAGCAATGGCTTCGATTCTGTCGAGTGTGTCCTGATTCAGTGAGGCTTTATCGGGGTAGAAAAAGTATGCGTATGCCTTTTCGCCGCGCCTGCCGACTCTCCCTCTGAGCTGGTACATCTGTGCTAGGCCTAACTCTTCGGAGTTGTCGATGATTATCGTGTTCGCCCTCCCGACATCAAGCCCGCTCTCAATAATCGTTGTCGCCAGTAAAATATCCGTCTTGCCCGCGTAAAAATCCATCATCACAGTTTCCAGCTCCTTTTCGGGAAGTTGACCGTGTGCGATTCTGATACTTGCCTCCGGAAAAAACGCCTCCAGCATCTTCATGTACTCCGGCATTCGTGAAATCTTGTTGCTCAGAAAATACACTTGGCCTCCCCGATTCAGCTCGTATGTTATCGCTCTCCGAATCGTTCCCGGGCTGAAAGTACCCGTGTATGTCGTAACAGGCAACCTATCCTCCGGCGGTGTCGACAGCACCGAAATACTCCGCAGACCTCGCAGCGACATCGCAAGCGTTCTCGGGATCGGTGTAGCACTCAGGCTCAGGATGTCCACACTTCCGTACGAGACCTTAAGGCCTTCCTTGTGCATTACGCCGAATCTGTGTTCCTCGTCTATGATGAGCATTCCCAGTTTCTTGAAGCTCACACCTTTTTGCAGAAGTTTATGCGTCCCGATGAGTATATCTATCTTCCCTTCAGCAGTTGCCGCTATGGCTTCCTTTGCCTGCTTGGGAGTGATGAATCTTGAGAGCAATCCTATCTTCACAGAAAAGCCCGCAAATCTCGACTGAAATGTCGTATAGTGCTGCTGAGCAAGAATCGTAGTAGGCACTAGCACGCACACCTGAAAACCAGAATTTACTACCCTGAACGCCGCGCGCATAGCTACCTCCGTTTTCCCGAAGCCGACATCCCCCACCAAAAGCCTGTCCATCGGGAAATTGCTTGATAGGTCATTCATGATCTCGTCAACTGCCTTCAACTGATCCGCTGTCTCGTTGAACGGAAACGCCCTCACGAAATCAGCATACATATCTCCGTTCGCGTCAAAGGGTTCACGCCGTTCAAGCTCACGTTTCGCGAAAATCTCCATCAGGATTTTAGCCTCTTCCTCCGCGCGCTCTTTGGTCTTCTGCATGAGCTTCTTCCAGCCCTTGCCCCGAAGTGTGTCCAGTTTTACGGCCTCGCTCTCATGTTCGGGAAGCCCCGTAACTTTGTCCGACTGCAACACCGGAATCAGCAGCCTCTGATCCTCCGCAAACTCTATCGCCAAAACATCAAGCGGGACTCCGTTGTCGTTGATGGTCTCGATTCCCCTGAAGATTCCTGTGCCGTAATCCTCATGTATCACGAGCTGACCGGGTGAGAGTTTTCCGCCTTCGTTCCAGTCGTTGGGGGCGCGGCGTTGAGTTGGTATGATGTTTGCGTTCACGCCGGAGAGTTCGCGGTCGGAGATGAATGCTATTTTTGCGTGGCGGTCTATGAAGCCGGAAGAGAGTACTCCGTCATGAATCGTGTAGGGCAATTTCTGAAACACTGGGTTGTTCGTGAAGACATCTATTGTGAAGCCGTTATGCTGTAGCTGTTCGCATTGGCCAAGTATGATTTGTGAGTCGCCCCTGTACGCAGGCAGTGAATCGGTAGTGATTTCTGCGTCGGATTTTTCGGGGTCGTTAGTGATTCTGAGCAATGGGAACTGTGCAAGCTCACCGAAAACTTTGCTCCACCTTTCGACGTAATACCCTGCCTTGATCTCCGAGAATATCTCGCGCCACAGCCATATGAATGACTCTGCTTGGGACTCTGTCTTTTCGGGGTCGTTGATGATAATTATCGTGTCAGGGGGCAAAAGTTCGTGAGGGTGTTTCGTGACGGCTTGGGTCATGCCGTGAAGGGTTATGCTGTCGAGATTCATCAAGTCAGTGCTGCTCTTCTGTGTGTCCGGGTGGAATGAGCCTATTCTCTCCAGTTCGTCATCCATGAACTCAAAACGTAACGGCATAGTGTACGCAGGATCATATACGTCAAGAATGAATCCCCTTTGTACGTATTGGCCGGGAGACCACACGAGAGTCGAGCGTTTGTAGCCTGATAGCTCCAGCCAAGATTTTACGTGTTCGGAGTCGAAAGAGTCAGCCTTTGAGATTCTCAGCTCAGAGCCTCCGACCAGACACGAGGACATTAATGCGCCCGGTGATGCAGAGATTATGCCCTTAGTGTGCCGCCAGCGTGTGAGGGTTGCACCGCGCTCAAGAAGTAGTGCGTTTAGGCCTTCGGTCTCTGAAGTCATGGGGAGCTCATTCAGGATGTATGCGGGTCTGTCGGGAAATAGAGTGCTGTAGTCCTGAAGGAATGTGTTTGCCTGCATGGTGTCAGGGAAAATCTCAAGGACATGTGACGAAGTCGGAGCGGTGTATGCTCTTGCTGGGATGCCGGAACGTTCAAGGATGGTTTTGTTGCGTAGGGCTCTGGTTAATGCTTTGACTTTGGGAAGATTTTTCACGGATAGCTTTCTCCAAACGAGTATAGATTTTCTCAGGATTATAGCACCCGCAATTCTGGTATAATCCCCCCAAAATTCCCCACAGGAGGCAGAAATTTCCATGAAGAAAATAGCTTTTATCGGTGCTGGCAGAATGGGTAAACCTATGATCAAGAATCTCATAAAGCTCGGTTTCGAAGTACATGTATACGCTCGCCAAATCATGAAGGTATACGACATCATCAGCAACGGCGCAAAGTTCCACAGCACTATCAGCGACTGCGTGAAAGACTGCGATGTAGTGATCACTATGGTTGGATTCCCGAAAGATGTGGAAGAAGTGTATTTAGGCACAGGGCATATTCTCGACGCTGCACAGGAAGGTGCGTACTTGATAGACATGACCACCACAAGCCCATCACTCGCAAAATCTCTCTATGACGAAGGCACACGCAAGGGGTTTCACGTTCTGGACGCTCCTGTTACCGGAGGGGTGAACGGCGCGAAATCCGGAAGCCTGTCGATCATGGTCGGGGGCAACGAGGAGGACTACAGGGAGTGCCTGCCATTATTCCGGGCGATGGGTACGAACATAAACTACATGGGTGAGTCTGGAATGGGACAGCACACCAAGCTCGCTAACCAGATCATGATTGCTGGGACATTGGCGGGAGTATGTGAGGGAATGACCTACGCGAAGGCTCAAGGGCTGGACATGTCGAGATTCTTGCGGGCTGTGTCTACGGGGTCTGCGGGGTCAAAACAGTTGGAGGCAGCTGCTCCGAAGATTCTGGACAGGGATTTTACGCCGGGGTTCAGCATCAAGCATTTCGTGAAGGATTTGCTGTTAGCCATAGACGAATCCAACAAGGAGGCTCTGAATCTTGATGTGCTTGTTACTGTGATGAGCCACTTCAAGAAACTGGAGACTGACGGATTCAGTGAGAACGGTACACAGGCACTCGTGAAGTATTACGGAGGCTAAAATCCTGACCGCAAAACTGGGGGCATCACTCCTCAAATACACAAGCCCCCGAAATTCTTCAATGCTATAATATTTCACACAATTCACCAAAATTTTCACCATAAAGGAGCTTGACAAGATGAGTATGTTCGTGTACACTCACGCATCACGCATCACGCATCACGCCATAACTATTGCCTTCTGACAGCTAGCTTTCACGGGTTGTCTTCCCTCACGAAACGGAGGACTGCCCGATGACCTTCAACAGTTTCGAGTTCATATTTCTGTTTCTTCCCGTCACAATCACACTTTTCTACACATTGTCACGTTCACACAAAAATCTCGGTATCCTGTGTCTGATTCTGGCCTCGTTGGCATTTTACGGGAGCTTGAGTCTGCGTTCACTGCCCTTGCTGCTGGTATCAACATGCGTGAATTTCTGCATAAGCCTCACACTTTCACGT